>CAZAHQ010000106.1:0-9952 GCA_964484415.1 uncultured Acidobacteriota bacterium
CGCGGCGATCAGATGCAGTTGATGACCTTCGCGTCGGCCACGATCCGAAGTGGATCCCAGGGCGAGCTACCGACACCGCGATCCTGAATCTGCCGATCGATCCCACCGAGTCCCAAGACGTAGATCGGTGTTCCGATCGCGCGCGCCGCCTCGATCGCGTCCTGCACCGAGCCGCTGCTTGCATTCTCGAGTCCGTCGGTGACCAAGAGAATCGCCGGCCGCGAACGATCCGGTTCCGGCATCAGCCGCGACGCTTCGCGCAGCGCATCCACGATCGCGGTCTCGCCACCGGCGGGAACCTCGAGCGCGAAATGGACCAGGTCGGTTACCTCTTCCGTCCATTCGCGCTGAGTTCGAACCTCGGCCGACGCGAAGGTCATCAACTGCATCTGATCGCCGCGCTTGAGGGTGGAAAGAACGGCAGAGAGCGCATCCTTCAAGCGGGCTTGCTGTTCTTCTTGCCCCATCGAACCGGAGACATCGAGCAGGACCGCAACCCGCAGTGGCAAGCCGCTGTCGCTGTTGAAATAGGCGAGCGGAAGCGATTTGCCGTTGACTTCCAAAGAGAAGTCCTTTTGCCGCAATCCGGTCAGCGGGCGGCCCCAGCGCGACGTCACCAACACCGGGACCATGATCAGATCGACATCGACCTCTTCCCCGGGCGTCGCCTGAAGTAGCTCGTTGACCTCGGAGTCGCTGAGTCGCTGCCCGCGATTGAGCCGGCGCTGCAATTCCTCCATGCGCGCAGGATCGGGTGCGGCAGCGCCGAGCGTAAGGCTCAACACAGCCGCCAAAAGTGCGGCTGCGGCAAAACGTACGGTTCGTCGCGTCACGAGTAGATTCGCTCCACCAGAGCTGGGTGCCGGGCCTGTACTTGGTTGCGGCGCACCTTGCGGGTCGGGGTCAGCATGCCGTTGGCCTCGGTTGGCTCTTCCAGCAGGAATTCATAGCGCCTCGCGCGCTCAAAGTCCGCAAGTCCGGCCTGGAGGCGTGACAACTCGGCACCGAACAGGGCGTTGGTCTGCGGGAGTCCCAGCAAGGCGTCGTCGTCCATCTCGTCCAGGCCCTGCTCCTCCGCCCAATGGCGAACGGCGTCGATGTTCGGCACCAAGATCACCCCCACCGACGGCTTCCCGTCGCCGACGGCGATCGCGAACTTGATGAAGTGCGACGCGGCCAGTGCGTCCTCGATCAGCCGTGGCGCCACGTTCTTCCCGGTGGAAAGCACCAGAATCTCCTTCTTGCGTCCCGTGATCTGCAGGAAACCGTCCTGATCGATCCGACCCAAGTCTCCGGTGTGGAGCAGACCATTGCGAACGGTCTCGGCTGTCTCCTGCGGCCGGTTCCAGTAACCGAGCATCACATTCGGCCCTTTTGCAAGAATCTCGCCGTCCTGTGCGATCGACAGATCGACCCCCGGGATCGCCGGCCCTACCGTACCGAAGCGCGTTCGTCCGTACCGGTTGACAGCCAGGACCGGCGACGCCTCCGTCATCCCATAGCCTTCGATGATCGGCAGCCCGATTCCCCAGAAGAAACGACACAGGTCGACCGGAAGCGCAGCCCCACCCACGATCACCGCCAGTAGTTGCCCGCCGAGCCGCGCTCGCAACTGCCGATAGAGAATTCGATCGCAGATCGCCCAGCGCACGCGACGCCAGAGTGTCAGCGGTCGTAGTGAAGCCCGTCGTTCGGCCTCTTGGCTTCCCCACGCGAGCATTCGCTCGAGGATGCCGCGCTTGAACGGCCGCTCCTTGGCGATGCGAGCCATGATCCGCGAACGGATCAACGCCAACACTCCTGGCACGGAGACGAGCAGATGCGGTTTCAGTTCTTCGCACGCGTCGGCGACTCTCTCTACATGCGAGACGTAGCCGATCGCCATTCCAGCTTGCAGATATGCGTAGGTAACCAACCGCTCCGTGGCGTGGCACAGCGGAAGAAACGAAACCGCTCGGTAACCGAATGTAAAAGTCTGTTCGAGTGCAGCGAGGACTTGGCCTACGTTGTGGCAAAAATTCGCGTGCGTGAGCATCACGCCCTTGGGTTTGCCCGTGGTGCCGGAGGTATAGATCAGCGTGGCCAACGAGTCGGGCTTCAAATCAGCGACGCGCCGATCGACAGCGGCCGGATCCTGGGCGAGATGTTCCCGTCCGCGCCGACGCAGTTCTTCGAAGGAGATGGTGCCGTCGACGTTCGATTCGAAGCAGAAGACGTGCTCGATGCTGGAGGCCGGCCCTTGACGCAGTTTGGCGGCTTGCGCCTTGTTGGAGACGAACACCGCTTTGGTCTGCGCGTCTTTCAAAATGAATGCGGTTTGGTCGGCCGGCAGCGTTGGGTACACAGGCACGTCAACCAGCGCGGCATGCTGTGCACCAAAATCGGTGAAGACCCATTCGGGTCTGTTCTCCGAGATCAGGCCGACACGCTCGCCGGGCTGCAAGCCGGCCGCAATCAACCCGGCGGCCACCTCGCGGACAGCTGCACTCACCTCCTCGGGGCTATGCCACGACCAATCGCGGTGCGCTCGGGCGCCGAGCAGTTCGCGATGTGCCGTCTTGGCCATCGCGGCGGCAAAGAGTGCAGGCAGATGCGGATGTACAAGCACGCGTCTTCCTCTGGGCCGCGCGGGTCGGCGGGGCTCGAAGGTTATACTGCCGCAGTGAACCTGTGGAGAGTTCTCAATCGAGTCCGGTTGTGGGCCATCGCGACGGCAGTTGTATGCCTATTGACTCTCGCTTTCTCGGCGGAGCCGCCCAAGCGGAGCCGCGGTGAACGAACTCGCGATCTGAAGTTCGCGGGCGAAATGGCCCGTCAGGGACTCTGGCGGGAAGCATTATTTCGCTGGGAGCGCTTGTTGCGCGAGGAACCCAAGAACGCCTATCTGCTCAACAACGTTGCGGTCGCCAAGGAAGCACTCGGTGACCGAGCCGGAGCCAAGGAAGCGTACGACCGGGCCCTCGCGATAGTTCAAGAGCCGAAGCTCTTGGCCAATGCCGACCTGTTCACTCGCAGCGAACCGAAACCGACCGATCGACCTGCCGAACCTCCACAGCCACAAGCGCCGAAATCGCCGGAGGCACCTTGAACCGCGGCAGCGTGGCGCTGTGTGCATTCTTGGTCTTGGCGGGCGTAACCACGTCGCTGGCCGGTTGGGAGGAAGTTGGAATCGATGTCTCGACCCCGGCCAAACTCGAAACCGAACCGGGCGAACGATTGCTGGTCGCGAAGGTCAGGGCCAACGATCATGAACGAATCGACATTGGCGCCGAGATCACGCGCTGGCTGCGACGCGAGATCGGCCGCGGCACGCCGCTGTCGGTACTCGATGTGCCGCCCCCCGAACTGCCGGAACAGCGTCCCGAAGTAATGGCGGTCAACGATGTGTTCTTCCGCCGATTGGGGCAACAGTTCCGGGCCGACCTGATCGTTGCCGCGGTTGCCGAGTTGCGGGTCGAGGATCGTTCTGGATTCGTTTCGCGCGACGTGGAAAGTCCGATTACAGGTCAGACGATCCGGACCTCTCAGTTCGTCGAGCGAAGGGGGTATCGCCTCAAGATCGATGTGTTCTTTCTCAAGGGCGACAACGGAGTCCTACTGTTCAAGGACAACTGGCAAGAAGATCGGATCGTCGAATCACAGGGCGCGGAAGATCTGCAAACCCTGTTCGAACTGCTGGAGTTGATGAAAGACGACCTGCTGGCCGTTTTGAAACCTGTCAAGATTCGCGAGCCGCGTTTCATCTGGGTTGACTGATCCCGCGGAGGTCCACGTGTCCTGCGTCCGGCGTCTGGTTCCAGCTTTGGTCTCGATCGCACTGGTGACTCTGCCGGCGTTGGCGCAGAGCGGCGGGTCGTTCGGTCAGAACAAGATCTCCTACAAACGTTTCGACTGGAAGATCTATCGCGCTCCGCACTTCGACGTGCACTACTACGACGCGGTCGAACCGCAGTTGCAAGCCCTGGTCAGCGAGATCGAGAGCGCCTACCTCGATGTTAGCCGCCAACTCGATCACGAGGTGCGAGAGCGGATCCCCATCATCTTGTACGCCACGCATTCCGACTTCGAGCAGACCAACGTGATTTTGGAGGAGTTGGACGAAGGGGTCGGTGCGTTTGCCGAACCGTTCAGCAACCGTATGGTCGTGCCGGTCGATGATCCGGCCGATTTCCGGTTCGCTTTGATCAAACACGAACTGACGCACATCTTCGAGTACGACATTCTGTTCGGAGGGTCGCTTCGTCGCACACTGCGCGCACGGCCGCCACTGTGGTTGATGGAGGGGCTGGCCAGTTACATCGGTGACGACGAAGACGCGTTTGCGCAAATGGTGATCCGGGACGGTGTTGTCAACAACCTCGTCCCTTCGTTGAATCGAATTCCAGGCGGGTACCTCGCCTATCGATACGGTCACGCGGTATTCGACTTCATCGAAAAGGAGTATGGAAAGGACGGCCTGAGGACGTTCCTGTTCGAGTTTCGCAAGGTGATCTTGACGAACAATCTCGAGAAGGCGTTTCAGGATGCGTTCGGGCTCTCGATCGACCAGTTCGATCGGCGATTTGCCCGCTTCCTGCGACAGAAATATCTGCCGGTGCTGACCGGCAAACGATCGCCCGACGAATACGGCAAGGAAATCGGCCTGACCGAGCCTGGACGATTCACCTTCTCCCCGACCCTCAGCCCGTCGGGCGAGTTGATCGCCGCCCTGGCGACGCCGGGTCTGGAACTCGATGTCGTCGTTCTGTCTCCGAAAGACGGCAAGGTGATTCGCAACCTCACCAAGGGTTTTACCAATCGCTACACCTCGATCGTGGCCGAGGCGTTCGACGGACAGCGCGACCTGAGTTGGTCCCCTGATGGCGATCGCTTGGCCTTCTTCGTGCGGCGCGAGAACTACCGTGAGTTGATGATCTACGATCCCATCGGCGGCGGGCGCGTCGACTCGTTCAAGTTCAAGAGTATCTCCAGCTGTGCGTCGCCGACCTTCTCACCCGACGGCAAATGGATCGCGTTCTCAGGCAACAAGGATGGCGTGTGGGATATCTTTCGGATCAATCTCGAAACGAAAGAGATTCAGAACCTGACGCAGGATGAGTACTACGACACCAATCCGACCTGGTCCGCTGACGGTGCTCAGGTGCTGTACAACCGAAGGATCTCGCGCTTCGCCAAAATCTTCACTGTCGAAGTCGGGGCACCAGAGCGAAAGGCAGCGCTCACCACCGGTCCGGCCAGCGACCTCATGCCCGCCTTCAGCCGCGATGGAAAGACGGTCTATTTCACGTCCGACCGCGGTCAGTATGGCGTCTACAACATCCACGCTTTGGATCTGACCAGCGGCGAGATCAGCCGGTTGACCGACCTCACGGGAGGCGCGTTCTCGCCCGTCGAACTCACGGCGGCGGAGGATGGTGCAGGCCAACTCGCATACGTTTCGTTCCAGGCCGGTACCTTCCGTCTTTATCAGATGAAGACGGCGGGCATTGAAGTCGACAACGCCAAGAAATCCGGGTCCGAGGAGCCGGCGAGTTCACCGTTGGCGCCATCTCGGCGCGAGGCGCCGACCGAGATAAAGCCCCCCAGCGATGCAGGCGTCGCGGACGATCTCAAACCGTTCGAGCCGCCATTGGCGCTCACACTCGACGCCGACAAACGCGAGCCCTACAAGCTCAAGTGGGCGCTCGACGCACCCGACATTACGGTCGGCGTCACGGACGACGGCACATTCCTTTCGAATGTGTCGGTCAACTTCGCGGACACGCTTGGCGACCAACGGATCAACATTCGTTCGTACTCGGTTTCGAGTTTCACCAATATCGATGTCTCGTACTGGAACCTCAAGAGTCGGATCGATTGGGGCGCCCGTGCATTCGACTATCGCGACTACTACGTCACGAATTCCGCCACCGGCGTCAGCGATCGTTTTCAGCGTCGACAGCGCTACACGGCTGTCTCCGGCTTCGCCTCGTATCCACTGAATCGGCTCTACCGCGTCGAGGGAGACCTGGGTCTGATTCAGCGCCGCTCGACGCAGCCGTTCCTCGATCAATTCGGTAATCTGCAGTTCAACGAGTTCTCGAGTGATTACGTCTCGACAGGCATCGACCTGGTCGGCGACAGCACGCGATGGCAGAGCTTCGGCCCATTCCAGGGACACCGGCTTCGATTCGGACCGTTCTACAACTTCAAGGCTTCCGGCGACGACTTCTACGAAAGCTACGGCGGTCTGCAACTGGACTATCGCGGCTATCAACACATGACCCAGCGCAGTCTTATCGCGGTGCGTTTCTCGGCCGCCAAACAGACCAGCTCGTCGGGACAGTTGTACACATTGGGCGGAATCAACCAGCTTCGCGGCTTCGATTATCGGAGCTTCTTCGGGACTAACTACGCGCTCGCCAACTTCGAGATTCGCTTCCCGCTGTTGACTGCGATTGTCCTTCCGTGGGGCGGCGCGATCGCTCCCGTACGCGGGTTTGCCTTCATCGACGCCGGCACGACCTGGTTTGACGATCAGCAGTTCTGCGCGCCCAAACCGCTCTGCACGCCCGGGTCCACGATTCAGACGGGTAAGGCGACTTTCGATCGCAACATCGGCACGTTCCGCCGATACCGGAGCAAGGGGCGGGACGGTTTGTATCGGGACGTTCACGTCTCCGCCGGCCTCGGCGTCTGGCTGCCGATCCTGGGCTTGCCATTCAATTGGTCGTTCTCGAAAGAATATGACGGCGACAAATTGGGACCGTGGCACTCCAACTTCTACATCGTGTTCGACTGGTGATCGGGAGTCGCTCGATTTGAACCGCGGAACGTGTTGCCGAGATTCGCTGCCTCCGTGAGCCCGATTTTGGCGGGGTACTCGGGCACACCACTTTGGAAGAAGCTCGGTATCAAACCCCAGATGCGTGTGCTGACGGTCGCTGCACCGCCGCACTACGCTGGCCTGTTGGAAGGAATGCCGGAGGGAGCGTTGATCACCTCGCGTGGCAACGGACCGTTCGCGATGATCCACCTGTTCGTCAAACAGCGTGGAGAGCTGGAGCAAAAGCTCGACGAGCTCGAGCCCAAGCTCGCGACCGGAGGCGCACTGTGGATCTCGTGGCCGAAGCAAGCCTCCAAGGTCGGCACCGACATCACCGAAAACACGATCCGCGACATCGTGCTCCCGCGCGGCTTGGTCGATGTCAAAGTCTGCGCTGTTGATGCTGTCTGGTCGGGCCTGAAGGTGATGCGACGCAAGTCGTGAGTTAACGCGGCCGCTTTCAACGCAAGGCAGAGCGCCCCGCGGCCAACCCAGCGGCCGCAATCCCCGAACCGATGCCGAACACGATCAGCGACACGATTTGGTTGGCCGTGAGTCCTTCGCCAATCACCAGCGATGCGAAGCCGGCCAAGGGGGTTGCCGCCGACCAAGCGATGATCGCGCCGCGAAGCCAGGTTGCGCCCTGCACCGCGATCACACCTCCGATTCCACCCAATAGCCCGCCCGCAATCAGTACCGGGGCCACGACGAACGAAACGGAGGCTCCGATTAGACGCATCAGCGCCACCTCGTCGCGCTTGTCGTCGAGTGCCAACCGCACGACAGCACCAACGATCGTCCATGCCGCGAGCAGTAACACCAGCGCCCCTCCGAACGCGATCCACGAGGCAGCGTTCGTCGCGTCGGACAAGGCGGAGATCCACTCCTGGTCATAACGCACCGCGTCGACGGCCGGCTGGCGCTTGGCCGTCTCGACCAGCGCGGCGATCAGCGTCTTGTCGGAGGATGCGGGCCAAACCCTTAGCGACGATGGAAAAGGGTTGGCGTCGAGCTGTCCTTCGATGTCTCCGAGGTCAGGGTAGAGCGCGCGAAACTCGCGCAGAGCGCGCTGCGGCGAGATCGTTTCCAGGCGTGCCACACGTCCATCGGACTGCAGCGCATCCGTGGTCTGTGCGGTCTGCTCCTGTGTCGCATCCGGTGATAGATAGACCTCGATCACCGCCTGCTCCCCCAACTTGGCGAGCACTGCATTGATCCCGCGGCTGGCACTGAGGAACGTCGCCAACAGAAACAGCGCCAAACCCATCGCCAGCACCGAGATCAGCGCCGAGAGTGGGCGTCGTGCCAGGTCGGCGACTGCCGTATGAACCGCGTGCCCGCTGGCGATCAACAACCTCACGACACCAACCTCCCACCCATCAGTCGCAGCACCCGTGAACCTGCTTCACCGACGATCAACGGGTCGTGCGAGGCCAACAATACGGTGGCGCCGCGCGCGTGAATCTCGCGCATCAAGGTCAGGATCTCTCTTGATCGTTCCGGATCGAGGTTGCCGGTTGGTTCGTCGGCCAGCACGATCCGGGGTTCGGGGGCGAGCGCACGCGCAATCGCCACACGTTGCTTTTCGCCGCCCGAGAGCATCTCGGGCCAATCGTTGGCGCGATGCAGCAAACCGACCCATTCCAAGACACGACGCACGCGTTCTCGGCGCTTCGATCCCGGCCAGGCCAGCGCGCGCAGCACGAACCCGACGTTCTCGGCAACGGTGCGACGCGGCAACAATCGAAAATCCTGAAACACGACACCGATCTGACGTCGCACGCGCGGAATCTGCCGCCACGACAGCGACGCTAGATCGAAACCTGCGACGGTCACCCGTCCGCGAGTGGGGCGCGTTTCGCACGTGATGAGTTGAAGCAGCGTGGTCTTGCCTGCGCCGGAGGACCCGGTGAGCACCACGAACTCCCCCGCCGCGAGTTCGAACGACAGGTCGCGCAGGACGACATCCGGCTCACGATAGATCTTGGTGACTTGATCGAAGCGGATCATGGTGCCAGCGCGCGCTCCAGTGCTTGGCGAATCAGGGTCGGATCGTGCCGTCCACCAGTTTGCTTCATGACCGCACCAATCAGCGCAGAGAGTACTTGTTCTCGGCCGGCGCGATATTGCGCCACAAGTCCCGGCGATGCAGCCAGCGTCGCGCCGACCGCCTGGTCGAGTGCACTCGGATCGTCGACGCGGGCCAATCCGCGCGCCTCGATGATCGACTCGACCATCCCCTCGCCGCGCGCACGCGCCGCGAACGCGGCTTTGGCACCGGCTGCGGTCATTCGACCTCGATCGGCAGCGGCAATGATCGCGGCCAACTCCGTTGCCGGTACCACGGTGATCGCTCGCTCCAAGCCAAGCGCGTTGACCTGAGCCATCCACTCACTCAATACCCACGGCACTGCGGCGCGAGGGTTGCCACTTGCCGCGGCAACCTGGTCGAAATACTCGCCAACCTCGTGGTCCACGCTCAACCGGTGGGCGTCGACTTCGCTGAGCGAGTAGTCACGTTGGTATCGATCGCGACGGTCGTGGGTCAACTCGACACGCGGTTGCCGCGCGTCTTCCAACAGCGCGGCATCGACCACCAACGGTTGCAGGTCAGGATCGGCGAGATAGCGATAGTCCTCGGAAGCCTCCTTGTGTCGCATTGCTCGGGTGACGCCTTGTGATTCATCCCACAGACGAGTCTCTTGCGCTACCGCACCGCCGCTGGCGACCAACTCGATCTGGCGCTCGATCTCGTGCTGTAACGCGCGGCGGACGAAGCGAAACGAATTGAGATTCTTGATCTCGACACGCCCCGACAACGGGTCCCCGCGCCGGCGCACCGAAACGTTGGCGTCGCACCGCAGCGAGCCATTCTCCATGTCGGCCGCACAGACCGCGGTGACTCGCAGCAGCGACTTCAGTCGCTCGAGATACAGGTAGGCGTCGTCGGGCGAACGCAACTGCGGCTGACTGACGATCTCGATCAGCGGAACGCCGGCCCGATTGAAGTCGATACCGCTTCGACCGGGATCCACCCCTTCATGGATCGACTTGCCCGCGTCCTCCTCGAGGTGCATCCGAATGAGATCGATCTCTTGGTGCGGCGCTCCGAGCGGCTCGATCCGGACCGACCCCGCGGTCGCCAAC
>CAZAHQ010000107.1:0-9945 GCA_964484415.1 uncultured Acidobacteriota bacterium
CGCAATTCTCACACGGATAAGGTGAGTCAATCGCGGGCGAAAAGTCGGTTCATGGCGGCGTAGTCGAGCGTCGGCTCGAACAGGTCTGAAATGTCGCCGTTGAGAAACGCGCGCGCAGCGTTCTGCCCGGTGCCGTATGCCTTCTTGAACAGCGTCGGCCCGACGCTGATGCGTCGCACGCCAGCCTTGTACAACGCATCGACCGGCGGTAGCGGTGGGACCGTCATCAGACTCAACGGCATCGCAACCGCCGCGGCGATTGCCTCGATCTCCGGCAGCGACGTCAACGCCGGCACAAACGCGCCGTCCGCACCGGCCTCGCGATACAGATTCAAGCGCTCACTCGCGGTTACCGCTGCCGTCGCACCGGTAGCGAGGCCGCGCAGGTAGACATCGGTGCGCGCGTTGATAAACAGCGGCGTGTCGCGCAGCGCTTCCCGTATCGCGCGAATCTTCGCGACCAGCAGTCCCGGCGGCAGTACTCCATCTTCGAGATTGATCCCGACGGCACCCGCGCTAACCACGGCGCGCGCGAGTTGGCCGACGTCTTCAGGGCGATCGCTGTACCCCGCTTCGAGATCGACCGTCAGCGGAACACCGAGCACGCGGATCATTCCCTCGAGTGAGTTCAACAGCTCGTGGCGCGGCAGATCGCCGCCATCGGCATAGCCACGCGACCACGCAACCGCCGCACTGCTGGTAGCAACCGCCGCTGCGCCCAACTCCTGCCAGAGGCGCGCGCTGGCCGCGTCCCAAGCGTTTGGCAGCAGCAGCGGCTTCGCCGCGCGATGCAACGCAGCGAAGCTCGCGTGCCGTGGATCTGCTGCCATCGGCAGTGCCTAAGCTCCAAACAGATTCGGCTCGATGAGTCCCGCCGCGGTGTAGCCAGGAAACACCGTGTTGGCAGTGGCGGGGTTGGCACCCATGTGATCGCGCAGGATCTCCCAGAACATCGCGCGGTAGTCGGTGCGATGCGCCAGATAAAACCCGTCGATCTCGAACATCGAACCAGGGAACCAATTCGAGGCATCACAGTTGACGACGCCGCCGTGAACTTGACCGCCCGCCACCAGCGAGAACGAAGCTTGTCCGTGATCGGTACCGTCACTGCCGTTCTCCTTCGAGGTGCGTCCGAACTCCGAGCAGGTCACCACGCAGACGTCATCCCAGATCGAGGCGTAGCCGCGATTGTCGAGCGCTGCGCCGCTGAACACCGTGCGCAGCGATTTGAACCCGTACCCAAGCCACTTCATCCGATCAGGATGCGCGCCGGCGAGCAACCCTTGACCATCGTGCGTGTCGAAGCCATCCAACTCGGTCGCTGCCAGGCGCGTGTTGTTGATGCCATCCGATTCCAACAGCGACAGCGCGCAAACCTTGAGGTTCTTGAAGAACGCGTAGGAGTCGGTTCCGAACTTTCTTCCATTGGGCCCACCCACCTCGGGTGGGTTGGTGGCGTCATCCACCGGAAACAGCGAGAAGCCTGTGTTGGGGTCGCGTGGGTTCCAGGTGGCCTGACTCCACGAGGCGTATTCCGATGTGAAGTTGGCCAAGGTGACGCCGGTCTGCGACAGCAGTTGCTTGTACGAATCGAGGCCGCGCGGCAGAGCATTGGCTTGCTGCCACTTGTTCTTGAACTTGCTCTTCTTGGGTTCGGCCATGGTGAGGTCGAACGTGTCGGGGTTGGCGACGTTGATAAAGCTGGTTTGCCCTTGCAGCACCTCGCCCAAGTTGTAGTTGGCGCTGAATACCGGAATCTGCGCGCCATTGAGCAAACCGTTGCTTACCACATAGCGATACAGCCACCCTTCGCCCAAGTAGATCTGGTTCGGATCGCCGAACTGCCAGATCTTCAGGCCGTCGAAGTGCGACTGCGTCATGTTGGGGTAACCGACGCGATGCACCACCGCCAGATCGCCCGCTTGGTAGACCGAGTTGATGTCGGCCAGGTTCTTGTGCAGCGCGGCGAAGCCGTTGAGGTCGATCCGGTTGGAAGGGTTCAGGTACAGCGTCGGCCGATTGACCGCGTTGTAGTCGACGTCTCCGTACGGAACGATCGTGTTGATTCCATCGCAGCCACCCGCCAGATAAATGAACAGCAGCCGCTTTCCACTTCCGGGGCCGGCCATGACGTTGGACACCAAAGCGTCGGGCAGCATCGTGCCCAGTGAGATACCAGCCAGCGTCATCCCTGACGCGCGAAGGAATGAGCGGCGCGAGAGCGCGCGATGGGCGTCGTGAATCGAGCAACCGCAAGTCTTGTCGTTCATCGCATGCTCCTCACTGTTCCACGTAGGGCGCAAGGCCAAGGACGAAGCCGAACGCTTCCTTGATTCGCACGTTGTCCATCGGGATGGCTGCACCAACGTCGTTGGTGGTAAGCATCTCGATCACCAGTTGCCGCTCGGCCGGGGTAACGCGTCCACCGACAATCGTGTCGAGTATGAAGTCTGCGACGCTGGCCGGTGGAGAAGCTGCTGTGAGTCCTGCAGCGGCCAGCAACTCGATGATGTGTGCGCTGTAGAGTGGGTCGTTGGCAACAGCAAACGCCCAGTTTTGTCGCTCTAGCAGATCGTTGGTGTTGATCCAGCCAGTTCCCAACTCGGAATAGCCGGTGGGCGCCGGATACAGATGCGGCAGGTTCTTGAGCGCGCTGACCTGCAAGTACGCGCCAATGATGTTGAACTGGTTCATGTCCGATCGCGCCATGCGCATGGCGCCTACCACAGTCTCGAACGGCATCTTGATCTTGTTGCCGGCGCTGTCGGGGTTGAAAGCGCCGTCGATTGCCTTGGCCAACAGTGCTTTCAAATCGCCGCCGGTGGCATTCCACTCGGTGATCAACGTCTGGATCTGAGCCTCGCTCGGCGTTTCGGTCACGAACTTCTGCAACAGCTTCTTGCTGATAAAGTGCTTGGTGGCGGGATGATCGGCCACCGCGTCCAAGGCGTAGGTGGTGTCATTGAGCCCTGCGGAGGTTGGCCCGCCGGTGCCGTTGCAGGTCGAAGGGATGTTGACCTGTTGTGGCGTGCCGGCGAACAGCGTCTTGGCTCGGCAATCGTGATTGGTGAAGTCGAAGTGCGTCGCCCACGGCCCACCGCCCAAGAAGTTGCAAGGGGCGAGCGGGTCGTTGATGGTGGCGTTTGTCTTTCGGCACACCGTCCAGCCGGTCCAGACCAGCGCCATCTGACGAACGTCTTCTTGTGTGTAGCCGCCGTCCACGCCGAGCGTATGCAGTTCCATCAGCTCGCGCGCGTAGTTCTCTTGCGGCACGCCAATGATGTTTCGATTTCCGTCGAGGTAAAGCACCATCGCTGGGCTGAACGCGCTGTCCTCGAGAATCTCGCGGAACGTTCCCGTGAAGGCGCGCGTCCTGAACTTCCCGAGCTCGCGATTCTGAAGATCGCTCGGTGAGCGCTGATCCTGATTGTCCACCAACCCAACCTCGAACAGCCCCTCGAACACCTGGCCCCAATCGGTGCTGAAGTGGTTGGCCCAGAACTGCGTTGCAACCTGTTCGAGTTGGCGACGCGCATAGTGCGAACGCCCCAGTTGGTTGTAGATCAAGTCGGTTAGCTCATCGACCGGGTTGTACAAGGCGAGCAGTGCGTTGAGAGGCACGTTGTCGGTCTCGCTGATCGATGTTGGCGTCAGTTGCTCGTTGACAAACCCTTGAAGGCCGAGCACCGCGATCCGCCCGTTGACGTAGTCGTTGCGGCCGTAGGTGATGCGATCGAGAACGTTTTGACGGATCACCGGGTCGCATCGCCCCATCAGTGAGCGCTGTGTTCCTGACGATCGATTCCCGGGCGTTCCTTCTTGACTCGTCGCCGATTCGCCGGTGACCAAGTAGAAGTAGCCGACGCCGCTGGAGGGCAGGTTTGGCGTTGCAACGCTGGTCCCGACCACATCGCTCACGTGGCAAGTGGCCGGTACTCCTGCCGCCAACTGCGACACGACGCCCCGATAGATGTTGTACCGGGCGGCGCCTGCGGCGGAGTTCCAAGCCAGCGTGGTCTTGTTTGAGAACCGGACAGCGGTGACCTCCGGCGGGGTCTGGGCTAACGCAGTGGTAAGCGACAGCGATAGTGCAGCGAGCACAACCGTTGTTCGCCCGTGATGGAAGGCCAGCATCGAGATCCTCCTCCGTCGCGGATTCTCTCCCGATTCCGCTTCAGACGAGGGAGATCTACGACGAAGTCGGTTGAATCCCGAAAGAAAAATGACTGAGACTGCGGTGCGAGTGCGCAGTGATTGTCACAGGGCTGACCCGCAAGCGGCGCCGCGGTGAGCCTATCGCCGAAACCGGCCTCTATGAGCGACGTTTCGCCGCTTTTGGAGAGACAGTCTGGGACGGTCGGCGCACATCGATCACGATCGTCTCCGCGATTCGGTCATGGACCGTGCGCCGATCTTTCCGAATGAAGTATTGGAAGAACCCGAAACCGGCTTCCAGTGTCGAGGCGCCATAGCCGAGCGCTCGCTCGAGTGAATGCCACAGATTTAGGTGCTGATGCGCAATCGACACGACTCGAATGCGGCAGAGTCTTTTTCCCGGCGTTTGTCCGTGGCCGAAGTACGTGAACAGCGTGAAGTAGAGCACCAGCCAGACCACGCTGTACCAATTGCCGAAGAAGGTGAACTTGATGTCGATGTGCTCTGCGGTCACGAGGCCGAGCTTGGACGCCAAGACAGCGCCGACCGCGGAGATGATTCCGAACGATACGCCAGCCAGCACCGTATCAATGAACAGCGCCGACGCTCTTCGCATGAACGAGGCCAGCGGCACGCCTGTGAGCGACCCCGTTTGTATCGCTGATGGGGGCTGATAGAGATCGGGTTGATTGTCTCGACTCATTCGCGATGTCTCTCGTGTCTGCACCGGTTCCCCGGCAGATCGTGGGTTGGCACGCTGTGTACTATCACTCGATCTCGAGTGCGGCCTTTGGATTGCGATACGCCTTCACCTCGACGACATTGCCGCTAGGGTCGCACACCTTGAACTTCGCTTGCTCGGCCGGCGTGCCTGCGTTGGAGATTTTCGGCGCTGCCTTGAACTCCACGCCGTGACGAGTGAGGCGGGCGGCGAGTTCTTCCCATTGCTCCCAACTAACGACGGCGCCGAAGTGTCGAACGCCCTGCTCCTCTTTCGGGAGCACTTGCGCCGGTTGGTGATGCAGCGTGATCTGGCCACCGAAGAGGTGGATATCGATCCACGCGTCGCGCACTCGACCGATGCGGGCGTCAAAGTGATCGACGTAGAACCGGCGGGAGTCTTCTAGATTCAGGACCGGGATAGCGAGGTGGAAGATGGGAAGGATCATTGGTCGTCCTAACGGGATCAGCGTGGGTCGATGTTGCCGGAGATTGCCATGAAGTCGTTGCTCTTCGGGCCGCGAGTTTACCGCGCATCGCGGCGGCCTTGCTGATGGAAGTCAGGGCCGCGGCTCCGTAAGTGATTGTCGTGAAGCGCGGCGTACGGATCGGCAATCGTGTGACGCAATCAACTACAGAAAAAGCTCAGCTGAATAGCACGATGCGACAGGCCTGGAAGCAGGCGGATGCTTCGAAGGCGAAGAGAGTGTGGCTACGGACAAGGAAAACCGATTCGGCTCGTGCCATTCGACGCATACCCCCAGTTCCCGACATCGCATCGATTCTTGGCCCGGACCGCGTACTCGAAGGCTGCACCAGGAGCTGGCCTGGCTTGGTCAGATACGGTCACACCGCTTAGGCCAATCCCGATGCAAGTCGCGTCCGGCGACTCGCCCACGCGAAGACCGAGGATCGATTCTCGAAACACGTCATAGCGTGTTGCTGTCCCCGCGCTCGTGGCTTGGCTGGTCCAATCGAGTGTTGTCAGATCTGAGTGGAATCGAACACCAACCACCTCGACCGGTGGCGCGAAGGATCCAGGATCTGCGACCGCGCAGTCGATCGGGTCGGGTGAGGTGTCTCCATCCCAGTCGGCACCGCATGCGTCGCCTCGCCCGTTTCCGTCGCTGTCCGACTGATTGGGATTGGCTACCAGCGGGCAGTTGTCTGCGAGCTGCGTGATTCCGTCGCCGTCCGTATCAAACGGGCTGAGCACCAGAACGCTCGGCAGGGTCTGTCCGTGCGCGCGTCGTCCCACGATCATGTCCTGCAGGCCATCACCATTGAAGTCAGCAAGCGTCAAGATCGGTGATCGATCGGACGCTGCAGCGCCGTAGATCAGCAGATCGTACTCGCCGATGGATGTGAGACTATCCGCGGGTATAGAAGCTCGGCCCAAGAAGACAGCGATCTCGCCAGCGAGCGGCCGAGAGTTCATCGGACCGGCGGAGAGAACCGAAGCACACACTAGGTCATCGAGGTGATCACCGTTGACATCGCCGGACGCGCCCCACAGGCAGAATCTGTCGTCGGGATCTACGCCCCAGAAACGGTTCTCCGAACCAAGCGCCAGGTCAACAAGTCCTGGGGCAAGTCGTGGCCTGACCTCAACCCGTCGGGACTCCCCGACATTCGAGGACTCGTTTGTCGGACCATCACCCCACGCAACGGAGACCAATAACTCGCGGGATCCGTCGCCGTCCATATCACCGACAGCGAGTCCATGAACGTCGCCGGTACGATCGTCCGGATCTGGCCCGACAACTAGTGTATCTGGGTTCTGCGTTGCCAAGTCGATGGTCGACGGCCAGTTCGGTCTGCCCCGCGACACCGCGACCTCCCCTGCATCCAGCCGCGTCTCTCCGACCCCATCACCGAAGATCGCGGTCAGCAGGAGGTCTCGAGTCCCATCTAGATCTATATCGTCGGTCAGTGAGAAATCACCTAGCAGGTCCCCTTCGGTCTGACCATAGATCACGGTGTCGGCACCACCTAGTAGATCAATCGTTGGAGGCCAGTTGGCGCGACCGCGCAAGACGAACACTCGCCCTGCATACGGCCGCAGTCCGCCACCGCCAGGAGCGTGAGCAGCGCTCAGGATGAGTTCGGCCTTGGCATCCCCGTCGATGTCCCCCAGTACCGATTGCAATCCGATTTGATCGTCAGCTTGCGCGCCGTAAATCACGATCTGCGGTTGCACCGCGAGGTCGATAGTACTCGGCAGTGAGGGTCCTCCAAGGACAAGGTGAACCTGCCCCGCCTGAACGCGTGAGCCATCGACGCCGTTCGAGTTGTCGGCGCCGAGCAGGAAGTCATCAAACCCATCCCCATCGGCGTCGCCGCAGCCCACCCCGATACCGAGGCTGTGGAACGGCTTCTGCCCAATGATCCAGACATCTCTGAACGTGGCCAGGCTTCGAACTCCTGCCCATCGACCACGGCGCCCGAGTACCACGTACGCCTCGCCTGCATATGGTCTGGCATTACTGACGCCCGAGGCCTGATAGGCGCCGATGATCAAATCGTCGACCCGATCACCATTCACATCGCAACTGGCGACGCGAACGCCGGTTCCATCTCCCACCTCCACTCCGTCGAGTCGAGCGGCGTCAACATAGCCGGCAAGATCGATAACCGTTCCTGCGAAGCTCTCGGTCCAAGCAATCGAGAGTACGCACAGGAATCTCCCCACCATCTGACGCGACGGCGGGATGAACGCATGCTGTTGATTCATGGAGACGGCGGCGGAACCGGTTGGCTTCCTGCCCCGGTGCGGTAGAGCCGATAAATCCCCTCGTGCGCGTCGAATCCGGTACGGCCAGACCTCCGATACATCTTCAGTTTCCCGTTTGCGGACGCGTCTGTGTGAGAAACCTCACACCAAAATGGGCACTCCCTGATGTCGCCGCTGGCAGGGCAGTTCAGCGCGCCACTCCCCCAACCCACAACAAGCGAGATCGTAGGCGCAGCTTGGTCGATGTCGTCCGAGACGAAAAGCTGTTGGAAGATCGTCGGGCGCGTCGCATTCTTGTCGTTGAAGTTGTAGTTTTCGAGTGGCGGCCGGCAGGGACACGGGATCGTTTGATCCGGACTGGGCGGGCTCGGCACGTTGGGGCAGTCCACGTTCAGGAACAGGCGCCGTTTCAACGCAGTCGTCACCGGTCCAGTCTGGGAGAGGATCTGAATCATCGGCTCACTGCAGGTCGTCCGATGACAGCGTGCGACCTTCCCAATGTACGCCAGCCCGCCGTCCGTCGTTCGTACACGCGCACGGACATCGAAGTTGTAGCCGGGCAGCGACGGGTTGTCTATCGTTCCGTCGAGATTCTCGTCAGCTTCGAGCGCGACGACTGCCTCGGAGAACGCTGTTGCGCCCAACGTTGTCTTCGGCGGATTACCGAAATCGGCTGCCGCCCCTTGCTTGAGAATCGCATAGCTGCCGGCTGCCTGGATGTAGGCAACGAATTGGGTGGTCACGAAGCTCCAGCCCGGGCCCAACCTATCACCCTGACTGTTCTCGGGTCTCGTCTCGCGTCGAAGAAAGTCGTCTCCAGCTTCTCGTGCCACAGCGGGAGTCAAGTCTTGCCCCAGCGTGTTTGGGAACTGGGTAGGAAAACTGCCTAGGCCGAGCAACGTTGGACTCGGATCGGAGAAGCAGGTGCAGCCCGTTCGGGCGGCGGCCGTCTTGCAGAATGCCACTCGGAATCGATTGTTCTTCATCGGGCTCAGACCATTGGCACCGAAGTAGGCATCCCTTGCCGCTGCATCTGCGAACACGAGGGTGTCGAAAGAGGTTCGGACCCACTCCTCCCGCCATACGTTGGTTCCTGGCGTTGACGACTCTGCTTTCCAGTCAGCTCGGTCCCAATTCCAGGTTGCGCAAAGGCTGGCAGGAACCGCGGCCGGTGGGTCGGGAACGTAGGCGCGCAGCTGCGCTTCCTGGTTTGCGATTTGAGATCCGGTGAGTGAAACCCACGAAGCCATCGGGCGAAGCACCTCGTCGCACACGGGGCCGGGTGCCGGCGGACAACCTGTCGCTTCGTCCGCAGGCGGATGTTCCAACGTACTTGCAATCTGGACCTCGAAGTTGATCGGGAAACAGCCTGACCTCGCCTGGGTGGAGAAGAAAATGCAGGGTAGTGCCGCAACGAATAGAGCGAACGGCGGAAACGAAGTTGGAAGTGAACAATTTCGGCGGTTTGCGGCTCGAAGGCTCATCGACCTACCTCCTAAGCTCCAAGTTCCCGAGTGGCCATGACCGAAAACGAAGAGCGGCGCGGCGACTCCTGTCTTGGTGGCTCGTAGCGGCAACACACAACAACAAGTATTGCCCGCTTGCTTACCAGCGGCCTAGTGCTTCCTACGCCAAAAGCGTCCGGGTAGCAATGGTCATCCGAGGCCCCCTCTGACGCTCCGTGACGGCTATGTCCCGTGGACAGCTACGAACGGGCGGCGTGTTCCTTACCCAGGTAGATATAGCCAGACGGCCTGCGCCTCGCGCAGCGCCGCCGTTACCGGCAACGGCGCGCGCGGATCGCAGGAAATGCGCGCCGCGCTTCAAGGCGGTCGCTCGCAGAATTGACCCGATGGCGAGTTGAAGAAGGCCGAGGCGAAGATCGCCGCGCTCGAGCTCGGCAATCCGCTTTTCATCTGCGGACTGTTTCGGCGCAGGGCCGCGTCGCTTCGCGGCCAGGCCTGCCGTCCCGAGAGTTGCTCGAAGCTTGCGCCACGCGGCCAAATGCGACGAGTAGATACCCTCGCGCCGCAGCAAAGCGCCCAACTCGCCGGAGGCCTCAAGCGTCGGCGGCCTGCAACACGCGACGCTTCTCTGCCGCCGTGAATCCACGGCGCGTAGCTTTGGCATTGATCTTGGGATCGGGCGGGCGCGCACCGGAAGCGCCCGCGCTCCGCGCTGCCTCGCTTCGCTCGCCGTCGCTGCACCCGGGCGCTTCCGGTGCACTTCGACGGACATCACTAGAACTACGAACCATGCTGCTCATGATCGATTTGCTTCTCCGCCCTCTACACTAAACCCTCGAGAGCGAATGTCTCAGACTTGTTGGCAGAGAG
>CAZAHQ010000108.1:0-6766 GCA_964484415.1 uncultured Acidobacteriota bacterium
CCGCACCCGGCGGCGCGACGAACATGCACGGCAGGTTGTAGAACGGTAGAACATTGTCCTGATCGAGTGTTTCGAACGCCCGAACGTAGGCTAAGAGCGTGCCGTGTGGGCTTTGATTCATCGCCTGCTCCAATCGATCGCGCGGCCTTGGTCGCGGCGGACCGCGGTTGAGTTCGAATACCGATGTCGGGCCGCTACACCATGCGCTTGAAGTAGAGCGCTGTCGCAATCAGTTGCCCGTCGGGCCGCCCAGCGTAGTCGGGGATCTCGCCGACCCTCTGCCAGCCCATGTGACGGTATACGCCTTCGGCGGTCGACCCGCACTCTGTATCCAGCACTAGCAGCGTGCAGCCGATCGATCGCGCGAACGACTCCAGCGCGGTCATCAGCTTCGTTGCAAGACCTTGACCGCGGTGTGTGGTGCGCACCAACAGTTTCTGGACCTCGGCGCGATGCCGGCCGTTCGGCTTCGTGCACGCCGCCAGTTGCACCGAACCGATCACCCGTCCTTCGGACTCGGCGACCCACAGGTAGTGATCGCCGTCGAGCAGTGCGTACACACCGGTCCAGTAGTCGACAGCGGTGGCGTGTGGCAACGGTGCGAGGAAGCCGACAGACGCACCGTCGCGTACGGCGTCGGCAAGCAGGTCGCACATCTCATCGAGCGATGGTGTGTCGGCACTGGTGACGCGACGAATCGTGGGCATGCGCGCAATCCTATCCTCAGCCACCGGTCTGTGGGAACGGCCTCCGCTCATTCATTCGATCCGATGTTGCGCCAGCAGCTCGGGTACCGACCGGTGACACTTGCGGAACGCTTCCCACACCGACGCACACCAGCGATCGATCGCTTGATCTCGCTCAGATCCAGCAGGCGCTGTCATGACATCGACCACCGTGACCGACCCTCGCGCATGTGGCAGCGGAAACGATGGCCAACTCGTCTTGTGCCTTGCAAGGCTCATGTGCGCGCGTTGTACTTGACGTCCCGAGAATTTCCTCTCGAGGTGCAGATACAGCCCGACAAGTGCGAACGTCAGCGCGATCGGTTTGGTTCGCTCGTTCGCGTGCTGTGCGGTCCACGCATCGACAACATGCTGGTGAATGAACTCCTGATCCCCGCGCGCGAGCGTGTAGCACTGCAGGGCGTCGTAGGCGTCCCGCTCCAATCGCTCGTGCTCTGTCGGCTTTAGGTCTTGGCCACGGTCCATAGAATGTTGCTCGCGATCACCACGATTCACGTTTGGATTCTAGCGGGTCTCGAGCCCTCGCCGTCGACCTGTACCTTAGTTACTTCTTCGGCCTGAGATAGCTGTCCTTCTCAGGGGGCTCCCAGTTGACGTTGGAGCTGGTGACACACCCGCCTGTGGTAAGCACAGCGCTTGGTGTATCCGTGTTTGCATTCGAGCAACAGAAATATTCATTCTCGCAGTAGAGGGGAACGCTCGACGCGTGCCGCTGCAAAACGCGCATTCGCTGCGATCCGAGTGTAGCCTTGCCGACCAGCGCATCAAGATCCTTCGTTGGTTCGAAGTACGCGGATCGACGGACTTGGCGAGTCGATTCATGGGGCTCCCTCACGCAGGTCAAGATCAGCCTCGCTGCGGCGCCGGTATCGCGACAGCTACTTCAGTTCTATCTCGACTGCCTCGAACGGTGCGATGCCGACGTTGCGCATCCGTTGCGATACTCCGCGCACCTCCCAGCGCGCCTCGCCTTCCTTCAACTCCAGTCGCGACTCTCCAGAAAGCTTCTCGAGACTCACAGTTCCTGCCGTCACCGCGATCGTCACCACAGGGGCGTCGTGCAGGTGATCGTCGGTCGAATCGCCCGGTGCGAGCGTGAGCCGATAGACGCGAACTAAGTCGTTCTCCAACTCGAGCCGATGGCGGGATCCCTCTGAGAGCGGCGATGTTGGAACCGGGCCCGGAGGCGAGAGGAGCTCAACGAAGATATTCCTAAACGGCGTCTGACCGATGTTGCTTACGCGATGAACGAGTGGTGTGGGGTTGAGTGCAAACGCGACCGCGCCGAGCTTCACGGTAATGTCCGTTGACTCCTTATTCAGTGGCTCGTCTTTGATCTTCGCATCGCCAAGCCGGATGCTCACACCGCTGTGTCGATGTGTATGAAACAAGCTGACGTCGCCCGGCGGAATCTCGACCGAGAAAACCCGCACGTATCGGTTCTCGAGGATCAGATGGTGTCGCGGCTCATCTTCAATTGGCACCGGCCGTTGCGCGAGAGCGGTGGAACCAACGAAGAACGCAAGCAGCAGCGTCGGGAGTCGGTCGATCATCGTCTTCCCACAACGGGCCTCATCGAATCGCCTGCTGAACAATCGCCGTATCCGTGTACTGCCTGAAGGAAACGACGCGGCTTCCATCGAACTTCCAGACGTGCGCAAACGGAGCCTTGAAACTCTTGCCTGTTGCCTTGAAGGTCCCACTGTAGTCGCCCAGCGCGACGACCGTGCTCCCCTCGGCAATGAACTCGTGAGGAACAGCGGCGAAGCCGTTCCACTCAGAACCTAACTTCATGAAGACGTTCTCGAGCACGGTGTCGGGTCCGATATAGGTACCACCATAGGGAAACCCTTCCGCCTCGGTCCAACTCACATTCGGCGCAAGCGCGGCCAGGACGGTGGGTACATCACCGTGCGCAAAGGCCGCATAAAGACTCTTGATCGTGTCGGCGGTGCTGGCCATGGAGGGACTCCTTTCGGTTCGCGGAAGAGGTGTGTGTTACAGGAG
Organism: uncultured Acidobacteriota bacterium; assembly: GCA_964484415.1. Lineage (GTDB taxonomy): Bacteria > Acidobacteriota > Polarisedimenticolia > J045 > J045 > JANNUT01. The sequence goes on from CAZAHQ010000108.1 coordinate 2,754, forward strand.
GCCGGTAGAGTCTAGCCGCACCGCGGCCTATCGTCGGCCTGGCCATGCTACTCAGCGCTCGTTGGCCGTGGTTTCTCCAAGATCACGAGCGCAACCCCGCCGAGTATCGCCATGGACGCCAATACCAAGCGCACTGTCAGCGTCTCACCAAGAAAGGCAATGGCGCCCAACGCCGCGATAACCGGAACGCTGAGTTGCACGGTTGCAGCGCTGGTTGCCTTCAACGCCGGCAATGCCGTGTACCAAATTGCGTATCCGATGCCCGACGCTAGTGCGCCCGACAAGACTGCCAACCAGACACCAGTCCGATCGACGGATGCGCTGCCAAGCATCGTCGCGCTCAGCACCGCAGCGAGGGGCGCCGCACGCATGAAGTTCCCCGCCGTCACCTTGGTGGGATCGCCCGCACCTCTCCCGCGCAACGAATAGAGCCCCCAGGCGATGCCGGCGCTCAGCATCAACAGCGAACCAATCAACGGCGGTGCGGAAAGCCCCGGCAACAACAGGCCCACCAGCCCACTGAGTGCAAGCACGAGGCCGATGACTTGCGGCCGCAACAAGCGCTCCCCCGCCCAAAGACCGTGCCCGATCATCGTGGCCTGGACGGCACCAAACAGCAGCAGCGCGCCTGTTGATGCGGTGAGGCTTACGTACGCAAATGAAAAGCCGGCTGCATAGATAAACAACGCCAACGCCGACCACCAGTTGCCGCGGCCAGCCCTTGTGCCGCGCCCGACACGCGCGATCAACCAGAGCATCATCGCGCCCGAGATCAGCCGAATCGAGGTAAAGCTGGCTGCATCGATCTGTGTGTGTTTCAAAGCCACGCGGCAGAGCAGCGAGTTGCTGGCGAAGGCAACCATGGCTAGCGACGTCAGGGCGATCGCGCGCGTTTGGTTCATCGCCATTTCACGCGAGAACACGCAGCGGTTGTCGTAACCCTGCCGCTGTGTTGCGCTTCATCACCGGTAGGTCACCATGGCTCTGGCCGATCTCCCACTCGTTTGATTTCTTGCCATGCGTTGGCCCTGATCCCGTTCCGTGCTCCTTCGTGTCTGTGGTGTCCGAGAACAAAAACTCCAACGCTTTCTTGCCGCTGATGCGGGCCAGCTTCTTCTTTCCGTCTGCCAGATGCGCATTGACGAGTGAGATCATGTCGGCTAGCCAGTCGGAGAATCCGATTGCAAGGAGTCTCAGCGTTGCGGTGCGAGGCGTGCACCGATGTACGCCGCAGGAACGAACACGGCGATCGCAATCCAGAACCATGTAGGCGGAGGGATCATCAAGTTGTTGGCAATGCCAGCGAGTGTCAGCAGCACGCCCAGAATCGTGCAGTGTTTCACGGTTGCCCTCGCCGCGATACGTGCGGTAGTCCAACCGCCGGCAACGCTTCCAAGAATCCAACCAGCTAGTACGACCAAGAACGCGCTAACGGGCGCGCCTGCGAGCAGCGTTCGGAGCGTTTCGCGATCGGTCACACCTTCGGCCGCTTTTGCCAGTTCAGGATGGACAAAGCGTCCGTTGATCGACTCGATGATCATCATGACGACGCTTGCGACGATGAACCCGACAACGACGGCAGCAGTACTTCGGAGGGCAGAGCGCATGTCATTTCCTCGAGGCGGCGCAGCGCTAGAGAATCGGGGCGTCATCGTATCCGAACTTGGCGGGAGTTAGCGGCACCGGTGTTGTGATGCAGCGCGGCGTGGGCCGGCCTGCTCCAGCGAGCGGGCCGATCGGTTGGATCGCACAATCCGCACCGAACCGGGCGCTCGTTTGGCGAACGTTCGGTCCGATCACCAGCCGGATCGTTGCAAGCAACAGTGGTGAGTGCCGATGAGAACGGCGAGGCGGCCGCATGCGATAGAACGGCGAGCGCTCCGGCAGTCGCGCACACCAACCCGACTGCCCACGGCCGGACGCGAAGCGACTCGTTCACTGCCGTCGCCCGATCCTTATGTTCTCGACCTGCCTCTCGGCACCATGCCGCCAGGTCGCAAACGATCGACTCCAAAGAGCCGGCCGCCTGGGGCATGAAGAACCGAGACCATCGATCGTCCATGTCCCTTAGAGTTCAGTCTGCAGCGGCGGTGTGGCGCTCGCGTTCGTCGAATCCCTTTGCGATCAGCCATGTCGCCAGAGCGATATGGCTCAGCGCCATCGGAACACCCATCAACCCGATGGGGCCATAACCGAGAAACCCCCGCAATGGGATCCCGGCAAAGTGGAGCGCCACGGTTATCAGCCCAAAGACAGCCACGGCGCGCGGCACAAGGACAAAGCGGTACAACACACTGTAGAACAGGAAAATCCAGCAATCGATGGCAAGCAGCTCCGTCAGATGTGCCCACCGTCTGGTCGCACCAACCGCTGTCGCAAGCGTCTGAAGAAACTCACCCTGATCGGCTGCCTGCGCGTACTGCTGGCTTAGAGACAACATCGACAACACATGAACGTTGTCGATGGCTTGCAGCAAGAACATCACTACGCTCGCTATCAGAAGCCACAGCGCCATCGCCTCGCTGTACTGGCGAAAGACCCGGAATGCAGCGATGGCGATGCCGATCGTAAGCGCGCAATTTGCGAACAGTAGAAACACAGCCACCCTGATCTGGGCCGAGAACCCCGCCGCATTCGCTAGAGCGTTCTGCGGGCCCGTTGTCAGAGGTAACAGCAACACGAAGGGCACGATAAGCCCTGCCAGTTGCAGCAGCACCAGCAAGCCGATGATTCGGCCCGTACTCTTTGCAGATCGATCTGGTTCGGCCATGGCGTGGTCTCCCCCGTTCTTGTGAGCGCCTGCCGATGATATCTCCAATGAAGCGCTCACTTCTTGATGATTCCGCCCTCTGCACCCGCCAACGGATGGGAAATGACAAAGCAGTACGGAGTACAGCGCAGCGTTGACTCCCGGAAGAGATATGGCGACCAGGAACAGCGCCGCATTGAGGATGAGGACCACGTCGCCAGAACAGACCCTGCGTCACGTCAGGAAGCAGGCGACCACCAGGACGAGCGCGAGGCCCCCGATCGCGGTAACGCTACGGATCGCGCAGGCAAGCGCCATCAGTCGATAGCCAACGACGACGAACGGGAGGAACCGCACGCCCTTCGCGTGCCCGAACAAGTTGCGCGGAAGTGTCAACTCTCTGCCTGCGTCTTCTGCCCGATCCACAACCGGTTCCCGTCTGGATCATCAATCCGGAACTCGGTCATGCCGTAGAAAGTGACAACGAGCTCGGGCACAGTCAACCCGTTGCTCCGCACCTGCTCGTGATATGCCACGATGTCATCCGGATACAAGTAGAGAACAGACTCCCGGGGCACGCCGCCATGAAGGTGGATTGATTGATCCACCATCAAGCGACAGTCGTCCAAGTGGAGCATGGCCCAACCCCACTCATCGCTCTTCGACTCGACGCTGAAGCCTAGTTTCCGATAGTACTCGACGCTGGCAGGCATGCTTTTGACCGGCAGCATCGGTATCAGTCGATTCATCCGCATTCTGTGTTGTGCTCCTTTCATTCGAGGCGCGCCCCACACGCTCACGTCACGTGCGATCGCGAACGCCCAACGCAAGACTCAGCGCTCGACAGCGCGCCGCTAATCGCCAAGCGCCGAGGTTAGATCGGCGATGAGATCCTCGGGGTGTTCAAGACCAATCGATAGCCTCAGTAGGCCCTCCGGAGCGCGGGTCTCGGGACCCTCCACCGACGCGCGATGCTCGATCAGGCTCTCAGGACCGCCAAGACTCGTCGCGCGAGTGAAGAGTCGCAAGCGCGCAGCAACGGCAAACGCCTCCTGCCGACCGCCCGGCACGATGAACGAGAGCATCCCTCCCGCCGCCGCCATCTGACGCGTCGCGACCGCGTATCCGGGATCGTTCGGAAGACCGGGGTAATGGACGCGCTCAACCCTTGGATGGCTGGAAAGAAACGCGGCCACCGCCGCAGCGTTGCTGCAGTGCGCGCGCATTCGCCACGGCAGCGTGCGCACACCCCGAAGCACCAACC
>CAZAHQ010000108.1:6866-9919 GCA_964484415.1 uncultured Acidobacteriota bacterium
CTGCAGTGCGCGCGCATTCGCCACGGCAGCGTGCGCACACCCCGAAGCACCAACCATGAGTCGAATGGAGAAGGAACAGCACCGCCCGTGACTTGGAGCGAGCGCAGGCACTCCGACACCGCGTTCTCCTCGCGGGCGACAACAACGCCCCCCATCGCGTCGCAATGGCCGGAAAGGTACTTGGTGGTGGAGTGCATCACCAGGTCGACACCCAGCGCAAGCGGTCGTTGCAGGAACGGTGTCGCCCATGTGTTATCGCACGCCGTTAATACGTGTGACGACTTGGCGAGCGCCACAATGCCTTGTAGATCAGTGATCGCAATGGTTGGGTTTGAAGGGGTCTCCAACCACAAGAGCCGAGTCGTGGGTCGAAGCGACTCCTGCACGGCACGCAGGTTTGTCATGTCGACGAACGTCACCTCCAACCCGAGAGTGCGGAGATGAGTGCGGAGCAGCTTGGCAGTGCCGAAGTAGGCATCCAGCGGAGCCACGACATGATCACCCGGTGCCAGCGTCTGAAACACCGCCATGGTCGCGGCCATTCCCGACGCGAACGCGATTGCTGTCGCGCCGCCTTCGAGCTGCGCGAGCGCCGCTTCCAACGCATTTCGATTTGGGTTTCCGTCCCGAATGTACTCGTAGCCTAATGGGAATGAACCATCGGGGGCGCGCTCGAAGGTCGTGGAGAGATGAATCGAGGGGGTCACCGCCCCTGTATGCGGATCTGCCGATGCACCTGCATGCACAGCCAAGGTTTCAAATCGCACGTCGATCACTCCTTTCCAGAATGCGGCCGACTCTTCCGAGGCGATCATGATCGCTGCCGCATCCCCTGGCTTGTCAAGCCGTCGTTTGCCGGACTGCGATCGCGTTGGACGCCGTTCGGCGTGACCGCTCGCGGGCGGTGAGGCCGTCCTACTGGCGTAGGCCTTCCCGTTGTGGAACGGCCGTGAGTGTCGCCAACATCGTGGCGACGATTCTCTCTGTGTCGCCGGTTCGAGCGAACACATCACCTGTGCAGACGGTGAGGGTCTGTCCCGACCTGACCACCCGCGCACGAGCAACCAGTCGGTCGCCACCGGCCGGTCGAAGCAAGTTGATTTTGTATTCAACGGTAAGGACGGCGACATCGGCCGACCAGTTCGTGGGCCAATGCGAGACTGAGAACCTCTCGATTCGCCTCGACGCGCCCGAAGTACCAGCCCCGGCGAGTCCAGCCAGTAGCGCGATAACACTCACCGTCATTGCGGTCGCTCGGTTGATCGGCTTCGTCATCGCTACTCTCCTCGTTGCTGGGCTAGGCCCGATGACCAACGAAATCACTCGCCAGAGCGCGTCCTACTGTCGAGTGCATTGAGTGGATCGCCCGAAGCGCGTACACGACCGATCCTGATAAGCCACGCTAGGTAAATAGCAGCCGCGACATCGTACATGCCGCAGAATCCAGGCCACCAAACTGGAACACCGGGGTTAGGGATATACAAGGTATGAACGAAATCCTGAAGGCCATGACCCGCAAGCGCCCCCACCACAATCCAAAGTGACCCCTTGAATCCGGCCACGGCAGCGATCACAAAACCTGCGCCGATCACCAGTTCAATCACTAGGGCGTGGGTGGATTGGCCCATGACGGCGAACAAGACGTATAAGCTCGCAATCACGATTGTGATCGTCGGATAAAAGCTCCGGTCTCTATCCAATCCGACTGCCGTAGCGAACAGCCCCACAGCGACAGCCAGCGTGAGACCAATGATGAATTCCACGTGTCACCTCGATCTCTGCACTACGGCCTAACAACAACGCTAGGCGGAGAGCGGTGCGAGCGCCGCGAGTCCGCTCGAGCGCGCTGCTAGGGCATGAGGCGATGCAGCCCTAGGTGGCGCCGTGTCCAGGAAACCGGCGTGTCGTGAGGCTGCACCGCAACTGGGTTCTCGTCGTCGTCAGGCCACTCGAACTGGTTCAGATGAGTCTCGAGGCGCTCGCGACTCAGCACGGGGCGCCCACGGGTGACCACTAGTTGGCTGCGTCGCCGTTCAGCCTCTAAGAGATCGAGAGGAAAGAGCAGCAGGATGGACTGGAGACCAACGAGACACGCCTCTTGGCGAAAGCGGTCGCGAATCCAGCGATAACAGAGCGTGTCGTCAATGATGACGGACCGATGGTGGGACGCAGCGAGGCGTACGGCGTGGAGCTGAGTCTCTAGCGTCTCGGCCCAGACCGATTCCGGCAGGCCCTGCGCCCCGAATGGGAGTCCACGATTCCGATTGATCTCATCCGCCGAAACGATCATTGCATCCACGATGTCGGCGAGCCCCGCCGCGAATGAACTCTTCCCCGCAAGCGACGGACCACAGAGAAGGAAGGCCGTGGGGGCAGGCGGCTTCATGCGCGCCTAGACGAGATGACTTCGGGAATAGACGCAGGCCGACACCCGTGCAAATCGCGGGCTAGTCTGATCGAGATCAGAGCCGCATGCTGGGTCGTTGACCAGCGGTGAATCCCGGAAGTCGGCCATGCAGAAAACTACCACGATGCTCGTCGGTTTGGACGTGCACACAGATCAGATTGATGTGGCCGATGACCCGAGCGATCTCGGTGCCGAGTTAGTGTTCGTCGGCCTGCTGCCGCCTGCGACGCGACGGCAGAGCTGCGGGATGCTCACGCGCAAGCCAATGTTGCGGGATACGGAACCGAACTCAGAGAAGCTACCGTGGAAAGACCTCGACGCTGGCTTGATCGAGAATCAGCACAACGCCGTGAATGTTGGTTCGAGATCCCATCGGGCTTCGCTCCGTGTGTCTAACGCCTGCTGCCCAGCCGACGACGACGGAGTTCGGCTGCAGCGGCGCGTTGCGCGGCATTCATGGAAGGCTCGGGCAACTGACTGGACGAGCACGGCTACGCCTCGTTGTAGGCTCTCTCGAGCTCAGCCACGTCGAGCTTCACCATCGTCATCATGGCTTCCATCACAGCCTTCACCTTCCTGGGGTCCCTATCACGGATCAGCTCGGTGAATCGTCTCGGGACAATTTGCCAGGAGAGACCGAAGGGGT
>CAZAHQ010000109.1:0-9910 GCA_964484415.1 uncultured Acidobacteriota bacterium
AATGATCGGCCCACCGCAGTCGGAAAGCGGCGTGACTGACGGCATCTGCAGGCGCTGCTCGACGAACATCACTACCAAAACCAGCCCTGCAACGGTGCCGATCTTCATCGTGCTGCTGAGATAGTCGCGCGGGCACAACAACAGCCAGACCGGCAGCACCGAGGCCACGAACCCATAGCCGGCAATCAACCAAATCAACGTGGTCTTCGACAACGTGAAGTACGGGGCGAGCGACGAGTCTGCAACGTACCCGCCGGCCCACACCGCAAACAAGAGGCCGATCACACCCGCGATCGTGGCGGTGCGAATGTCGCCGGGGCGAATGCGATACATCCACCAACCCATTGCCAAAGCCATCGGAATGGTCAGTCCGACGGTGAACGTGCCCCACGGACTCTCGGCCAGCGCCTCCACGACCACCAGCCCCAGGCCGGCCAGCGCTACGATCACGATGAACAGAATCGCTACTCCGCAGATCAACCCAGCCAACGGCCCGATCTCGCTGCGGGCGATCGCCGCCAGCGAACGACCGCCGCGACGGGTCGAGGCGGTGAGAATCACGAAGTCGTGTACGGCGCCGCCGATCGTCACGCCAATCAGCAACCACAGCAGTCCGGGGGCGAAACCGAACTGCGCCGCAAGCACTGGACCGACCAATGGTCCTGCACCTGAAATCGCGGCGAAGTGATGACCAAACAGGACCCAGCGATTGGTGGCGTGGTAGTTCTGCCCATCGGCGTGCAGGTGCGCCGCGGTCGGTCGGGAGTTGTCCAGCGCCAACACCTTGGCCGCAACGAACGCGCTGTAGTAGCGGTACGCCAACGCCAGGATGCAGACCGCGCCGAGCATGATCGGCAGGGCGTTCATGGTTCTAACGAAACCCTCCCGGCCCAGCGGCGGACAGCCACCGAAGCGCGGCAATTACCGGATGCGACCGCGGCACGATAGGCCAGCCCCCGTAAAAGTCAATCGCGGCGATGCCTGACCGAAGCAGGCTTCCGGGCTAGAATGTCGGCCACTCGAGATTGGTCCCCCGGACGGGGGGAGCGTTGTTCACAGGCCCCGGGGGTGCTTCCGCGGCCGCAGTCGAAGGAGCGAATCAATGAAAATGTCGGTCGAGCAGCATGGCAAGGTCACGATCCTCCGCCCGCAAGGAAACCTGACCATCGGTGAGGGGGACATCGTCCTGCGCGAGGCCCTCGATGAGCAACTCAAAGCGGGCAATCAGCATTTGGTGTTGGACATGAAGAGCGTGAAGTACGTTGATTCAGCCGGACTGGGCGAGTTGGTTGCGTCGCTGAAGAAAACCAAGGAAGCGGGCGGCAACCTCAAGCTGGCGGCCCTCAACGACTCGGTGAACAACTTGATGGTGCTCACCAAGCTGATGCAGATCTTCGAGATACACACCACCGAAGTCGACGCTGTTTCGTCGTACGTCTGAACTGCCGACGCGTTGACGCAGTATTGGGGCGGCCTTCACGGCCGCCCTCGGTTTTTCCAGGTCCGTGTGCCGGCGGCCCGATGCTCATTGAAAAAAAGAAACGCGGCGACCCACAGGTCGCCGCGCCATCTGTTCGACATATGCCGTGTCGGTTATTCGCCGCCCGTTCCACCGCCGAACGCCAGGTTCTCGTCGGTGACGATCCCGATGCTGACGTTCTCGCTTTGTGAACGAGCGATGTCGAGGATCCGAATCACGGCCTCGTAGTTCATCTTCTCTTGAGCCGCCAGGAACAGGATCTTGTCGTTGGTCGGGCGGTTCTTCATCAGTTGCGCCACGCGGGTTGCGAGCTGATCGATCGGCACCCCGTCCTTGTTGATGCGAATCACGCAGTTGGGCGGCAAGCCGGCCGTACCCAACGGTGTCACCGCGTTGCAATCGGCTTCATTGATTCCCAGGATCAACTGCTTGGCGAGTTGATCCGAAGGCGCCGGCGTATTGGTCTCCCGAGGGATCTCGATGTCGTAGCCCATCTGAACGATCGGCACGGTCACCATGAAGATGATCAGGAGCACCAGCAGTACGTCGACCAGCGGCGTGACATTGATGTCCGCATTCAGGCCTTTTCCGCTGCTTCCGACGTTCATTCCCATGTTCTATTCCTCAGTTGAGCGCACTGCTCTACTTGGGCAGTGTGGTGCCGTCACGCTTGCTCGTGATCAGTCCCACATTGGTGAAGTTGGCGGCTCGCACTTGCAGCATCCGTTTCTTCACGTCGCCGTAGGTAAGTTGCGAATCGGCCTTGATCACGACGCTGTTGTTGGGGTTGCGTTCGAAGTTCTGCTGCAACTTCGCTTCGAAGTCAGCGTCGGTCACCTGCTCCTTTTCGATCTCGAGTGCACCCTCGCGCGTGATGACCACCAGCGTCTGGCTCTTGTCCTCGGGAAGCGGTTGAGGTGCGGTCGTGAGCGGCAACTGAACCGCCTTCCCCTTCTGAAGCATCGGAGTGACCACCATGAAGATGATCAAGAGCACCAACATCACGTCGACGAGCGGCGTGACGTTGATCTCGGACTTGACCTCCGCAGGGTTGCTGCTTGAGTTACTTAGCCCCATAGCCCGCCCCGTGACGCTTCAGGAAGAAGTCCACCACCTCGCGAGCCGAGTTGGTCATTTCAATCTGGAAGCGCTCGAGCGAGCCGGTGAAGTAGTTGAAAGCCATCAGCGCGGGGATTGCCACGAGCAGCCCGGCTGCGGTCGTGAACAGCGCTTCGGAAATACCGCCAGCCACCGATGCCAGTCCGCCCGATCCGCTGGTCGCGATCCCCTGGAACGCGGCGAGAATTCCCATCACCGTTCCGAACAGCCCAATGAAGGGTGCCGTCGAACCGATGGTGGCAAGCGCGCCGAGCCCCTTCTTCATCTCGGCAGTCGTCATGGCGCCCGCCATTTCTAGCTGACGTTCGACCGCACCGACGAGGTCGAAGGCAGTCCCATCGGCTTTCTGGTTTTGGAACTCCACCAATCCAGCGCTAACGACCTTGGCGATGTGCGACTTGCTGAATTTCCTCGACTGATTGATGGCGTCGTCGAGTTTGTTCTCACGCAGCGCCTTGACCAAGATCGGCAAGTAGGCCACGGACTCTGTGCGCGCCGCCTTGAACGTCTTGTACTTGTCGAACATGATCGAGATCGAATAGATCGACATGATGAATAGGATCGCCAGCACTATCCAGGCGACTGCACCCATGTCGCCGAACATCTTCATGTACATCTGCATGGGAACGCGCTCCTCCGGTCGTCAGACTCTGGTTTTGGTTACCGCAACTTGAAGTTGACGGTCACCGTTACATACACCTTCACTGGCTTGCCGGAACGGATCGCCGGCTTGTACTTCCACTTCTTCACGGCTTCGATCGCTGCTTCGTCCAACATCTGAATCGACCGCAGCACCTTGACGTTGGTAACGTTGCCCGACTCGTCGACCACGATCTGCACGATTACTTTGCCCTCGATGCGCGCTCGCTTGGCGATCTCGGGATAGTCCGGTTCGACCTTGTTGACCAGTTCAGGCGGCGTAATGTCCGAGGTCAGAATCAGCGGCTCGTCGCTGACGCCCCCTTCTACGCCTCCTACGACGCCACCAGGAATACCGCCGACCACACCGCCTTCTACGCCACCCTCAACGCCACCTTCCACGCCACCTTCGACACCGGTGTCGTCTCCGCCCTCGACCGCCTCCTGCACCTGCTCGGGGATGATCGTGGGCTGCACGACTTCCGTGGGTTGCACCGGTTCGGTTCTGGGTGCGCTCGACTTCTTCGCAGCCGGTGGAGGGGGTGGAGGCGGCGGCGGTGGTGCGGACATCCCGATGAAACTCACCAATAGGTCGGGGTCTTGAACTGCTTCCACCACGAAGTACGACCCGCCGACCAGCGCGGCGATGACCACAATGTGGACCGCTGCGGAACCTGCGGTTGCCTTCACCTGCTTCGCATCCATTTGGTTCTTGCGGCTCTCGAGCATCGTGTCGAACATGGCCTTGTCCTCGGTGGTGTGGCGCCCGCTCAGGCAGGCTTCGCAGCCTTCTTCTTGTCGCGGATCTCCACGGCTCGCTTCTTCAGATCCTCGGCCTTTTGGAACGCCTCATTGGCGCCCACAAGATCGCCAAGCGAATTGAGGACCTGGGAGCGTTCGCGCCACAGCAGGTTGTAGTAGGCGATCGCTTCCATGTACTCCGGATCGAGCTTCAGCGCCTTATCCAAGGCTTCCATTCCTTTGGTAATCGCCAACTGCCGTTCTTCGATCGAAATCGTTCCTTCTTTGTTGCCGCTGTACGAACGATTCCAATAACGCTGTCCAACCGTGTACCAGCGCTCCTTGTTCTGAGAGTCGAGCTCGGCCAATTTCTCGTAGGCCTGCATTGCGGGCGTGAAGACCTTGCGCTTTTCGTAGTAGAGAACGGCAAGCTTCTCCAAGACCTTGATGTTGTTGGGCTCGGCCTTGAGCAGCGCCTCGTAGTACTCGATCGCCTTGTCGTACTGTTCGGACGAGTTGAGTACCGCCAGGTAGTAGTCGCGAACCTTCTCCATCGCCTCGGGACTGGGCGGCGTCATCTGCAGCATCGCCTCGAAACCTTTGGTTGCTTTCTCGGCGTACTCCTTGTCCATCGGGTGCGTTGACCCGGGGTGATAGAGCGCCGTGTAGGCCAACGCAATCTGATAGTTTGCAACCCAGTTCTTGGGATCGAGTTTGAGGATCTTCTCGTAGGCGGTGATCGCTTCGAGATACTTCTGTTGATTGAAGAGACGATGACCCTCGTTGGTCGCCTTCCGGATTGTGAGCCCATCGCAACCCACGGTGAGCGCGACCATCGCGGCGAGCAGAACCAGAGTCAGTAACCGGCGATTCATTGATGCTCCTCGAACGAATCTCGGCGGGATCGGTCCCCGCCACCCACCAGGCACAACTGCTTCCCCGAGAGAGCCGCCGACTCCGAGCAAAACGACCACTCAGGGAACGCCGCCATTCTGCCCCCAAATGGGCTCCCAGCGGGTAACCCGTCAAACAGAGTCGGGGAGAATAGTGAAGGGCATTTCTGGACGCAACACGTGTTCGGCAGGTTCGGGTGCGGATCCAGTGCAGCAAGACCGGCCCGAGTCATCACTTTAGCGTTTGCCCCTGCTGCCTGCGGCCCGATTTGCCGCGCCGATAGGCGCAAACCCTCCCGCGCGTGAGGGCTCGATGGGAAATAGGTATGACGTCCCCGAATTGCTTGACGCGCCCAGGGACCCTGCGTAGTCTTTGCGGTCTTCGGGCGGCTAGCTCAGCTGGTAGAGCACCTGCCTTACACGCAGGGGGTCACTGGTTCGAGCCCGGTGCCGCCCACCAGACGAATAAAGCGGGGGCGTGGTGCAGCTGGTTAGCACGCAAGCCTGTCAAGCTTGAGGTCGCGGGTTCGAGTCCCGTCGCTCCCGCCAACAGTTCTTCTGGACAAGCGCGGCCTTCCCGGCCGCGTTTCGTTTTCTGGGGTAGCCGATCAAGCCCCCAGCACCGCCCTCAGCCATGCACCGATGTCCCTCACCTCTTCGGCGCAAACGCAGTGAGGCATCGGGTACTCGTGCCATTCCACAGGATGCCCAAGTGCCAAGAGCCGCTCGGCGGCGGCGCGCCCTCCTTCGACCGGCACCATTGGATCGTGCGAGCCATGCCCAATGAACAGCGGTACCCCTTGCGCAGCCGGGGTACGTTCGGCCAGCAGCGTTTCGGACAGCACCATGTAACCCGACAGCGCAACGATCCCGGCCAGTGACTCGGGGGCGCGCAATCCACAATGCAACGCGATCGCCGCGCCTTGCGAGAAGCCGGCAAGCACGATCCGTTGCGACGCAACCCCGCGCTGACGTTCGCGTGCGATCAGTTGGTCGATGGCGCGGCCTGAGGCGCGAACCCCCGCCTCATCGTCGCGCCGTTCTTCGAGCGAAACGATGTCGTACCAGGCGCGCATCCGCATCCCACCATTGATGGTCACCGGCCGCTCGGGGGCGTGAGGAAATATGAATCGCAATTTCAGGCTCGGCGGCAAGCCCAGCTCGGGCACGATCGGAACGAAGTCGTAGCCATCGGCACCTAGGCCATGCAACCACACGATCGAGGCATCCGCGTCTTGCGGCCCCTTCTCCACAAACTCCAACAGTGTCGATCCATTCACGAGGAGTGCTCCAGTCGCGGTTAGTCTACGCGGCATGGCGAGACCCGTCTGGAGAACACTGGCAATCGCCGCGGCGGCACTCGGACTGCTCGCGGTGTCGGGCGGTGCCTATTTGTGGCACGCCTACTCGGGCACGTTGCCGCCGCGATCGGGCCGGTTCGATCTGCCCGGCCTTGCGGCACCGGTCACCATCGAATGGGACGCGCGCGGCGTGCCCAGCATCGAGGCGCAATCACTGAGTGACGCGTTGGCGGCAGAAGGATTCGTCCACGCACTCGATCGGCCGCTGCAACTCGAACTGCGGCGCCGCGCCGTGCGCGGGCGACTGGCGGAGATGGCTGGTGACTCGTTGCTGTGGCTGGACGAGGAGTCATTGCGCTTGGGCTATCGACGGCTTGCCCTCGCCGAAGGTGAGCGGTTGAGTCCCGCGATGCGCGATGTTTCCGGAGCCTACCTCGCCGGGATCGCCGCCGGTTTGAGTTTGGTGCACGAGTCACCTCCACCGGATTGCCGCGTCGCCGGTGCCACGCTCGAACCATGGGAGACGGCCGACATCTTGGCGTTGGGGCGAATCTTCGCTGGAGAGCTTTCCAACGCGGCGAGCGCGGAGCGCGATCGAATCGAGCAAATCGAGACGCTCGGCCTACCTGCCGCGACCTCGTTGTGGCCGGCGCTCACCGGCGCGGCACTGCCGCCGATTCCCAGCGGGACTTCAGACCTGCTCATGGCAGCCGCGTCTGCTTCACCGGAAGCACCCTCACCCACCCCGTCCGCGCTGCGCTCGTCGTCGATGTCAAACAGCACAACACCTCATACCGGACTTCTGTATCGCGATCGGCTTTCATCCGAGGCGAGCAACGCGTGGGCCGTCTCGGCGCAACGGTCGGCGACGCAGCGTGCGTTGATGGTGGGGGACCCGCACCTGGGATACGAACTCCCCTCGATCTGGTACGAGGTGCGGTTGTCGTGGCCCGGCGGCAGCGTCGCGGGCGCATCGTTGGTCGGCGTGCCGGGTGTGGTCATTGGGCACAACAAAACGCTGGCCTGGTCGTTCACGGCCGCTGGTTTCGATGACGCCGATCTGTTTCTGGTCGAAGTCGATGACCCGGAGAACCCCACCAAGTATCGCGAGGGGAACCTGTTTCGAGATTTCGAGATCGACGAACAGTCGATTCCCGTCAAGGATGGAACGCCGCACACGTTGCGGATCGCGCGTGCCGGCACGGCGACCTATGTCGGAGCCAGTCCGTTCGCAGGCCGCGGTTATCTGTTGCGTTGGGCTGCGCTCGAGAACGACGGGCTCGCCGATTCGGTGGTGGCCCTGGCGACCGCGCGTGACGTGCGCGAAGGGGTCGATGCGGCGCGCAAGATGCCGGGGCCGGGGCTGAACTTTGTCGCTGCCGATTCGCGCGGCTCGATCGCCCACGCGTTGGTCGGGCGCTCGCCTCAACGGCGTGGCGACGATTGGGACGGGTTGATGCCGTTGCCGTGGCAAGGCGCGCAGAGTTGGAACGGATTCGTGCCGGTCGAGGCGATGCCGACGCTGATCGACCCACCCGAAGGAATCGTGGTTTCTGCCAATGAGCCGGGGCTCGCCGCAACGCCGCGCGACCCGTCTCAAGTCTCGTTGCGCGGTGATTACTTCGAGAACTGGCGCGCCGATCGAATCCGCGCGCTGTTGAACAGCGGTACCAAGCTGGACGCCGCATCGATGGAACGAATGCTGGCCGATACCTACTCGCTCTTGGGAGAGCAACTGCGGCGCGCGGTCGCCACGTGTGCACCGACGCCGAATGCCGCGGCGCGCGCGTACTTGGGTTGGAACGGTCAGATTTCGGGACGTGGTGCGTTGTTGCACGCCGGCCTGCTCGAAGCGCTCTCGCGGCGCGGCCGCGACACCACCAAACTCGGCAAGACCGGGTTGGACCTCGCGACGTACGCGACCACATGGCTCAACATGCTCGCGGCGCAGGAGCAAGACGCAGCGTTGGCACCATGGTTCGATGACCCGGCGACCAGCGCGGTGGAATCACCGTGCGCCTGGCTGCAAAACGCGCTGGAAGAGTCGTACGAAACGTTGGGTGAGCAGCGTGATGACGCTTGGGAACGACACCACGTGCTGGCTCTTACCTCCCCTGTGGGAGTCGGTCCGTTGGCGCGTTGGTTCAATGCGCCGATGCTCGCCGTGCCGGGCGATCGCGACACCGTATTCGTGACAGCCTATCGCCGCCCGCGCGAGGCGTATCGCGGACAACTGCTGCGAGCGATTCACGGGTCGTCGTATCGCTACGTGGCTACTTGGGATGAGTCCAACAACGTGCGTTCGCGATCGATCATTCCGGGTGGGCAGGCGGGGCATCCAGCCTCGCCTCATGCCTTCGATCAGCTCGCCGCCTATGCGCGCACACAGTTGTTTCCGCTGATCCCTGCGCCGGTGCGCGAGGGGCAGAGCATTCATTTGCAGCCGCCCGCTCACGTTCGTTGACCGGCAACCGAACGCTCGAGCCTGAGCCGGAGTTCGGGGGCTAACGCCGATAAACGTGGTTGGCCGACGCTTGCGCCGTCGGCATGATCACCAACTCGTCGATGTTGACGTGCGCCGGTCGCGTCACAACCCACAGGACGGCATCGGCTACATCGTCGGCAGTCAATGCATCGATCCCGACATACGGTGTCTTGGCTCGCTCGGCATCGCCGCCGAACCGGACCACACTGAACTCGGTTTCGGCCAGTCCGGGCGCAACATTGCTCACGCGCACGTTGCTCTTCATCAGGTCGATGCGCATCCCGCGCGTCAGCGTCGCGACCGCAGCCTTGGTGGCGCTATAGACGTTTCCACCTGGGTACGGATCGCGACCGGCCACCGATCCGATCTGTACGATCTGTCCACCGCCACGTTCGATCATCCCGGGCAACGCGAACCGCGTGACGTTGAGCAGTCCGGTCAGATTGGTTTCGATCATCCGGTCCCAGTTCTCGAACACACCGTCTTGGATCGTCTCCAGCCCGGCTGCCAATCCAGCGTTGTTGACCAAAATATCGATCGCTCCCCAGCCGGCGCTCTCGAGCTTCGCAAAGGCATCGCGTACGTCGTCGCGATCGCGTACGTCCATGGCAAGAGCGGCGCACGACTCGCTGCCGTATTGAGCCGCCAATTCATCGCGCAATGCGTGCAAGCGCGGCTCGCGACGCGCCGCGGCAATCACGCGCGCGCCGTGTGCCGCGAGCGTGCGGGCGATCGCCAAACCGAATCCCGAGCTGGCGCCGGTGACGAGTGCGAGCTTGCCTTCGAGCAATGTCATGGGGACGACCTCCTCTGCCGTGCGCCGCACGATACACGATCGGCTGTCAGCGCTCGATTCGCATTGCGCACGCAAGGCCCAGTGAGGCCAATACGGCAGCACCGACATACGGCCAGGTTTGCAGATTCCAGCCGGCGAGTTGACCCGCAAAGAGCAATCCAATCACGCTACCCAAACCGCCGGTCGCCACCGACAACCAAGCCTGCCCGCTGTTGCGGCGCGCACCTGGTGTCAGCGACCCCACGAGTTGCACCGAAGCGACATGCACCAACCCGAAGGAGGCGGCATGCAACGCTTGTCCCGCCACGATCCAGATCAGCGCGGGTTGAGATGCGTACAGCAACCAGCGCGCACACGACAACAGCAGCGCCCAGCGCAACGCGGTTGCGAGCCGCATCCGCGCAAGCAGTGCTGGCGCCGCAGCCATCAAAGCAATCTCGGCGATCACACCCCAGG
>CAZAHQ010000110.1:0-9804 GCA_964484415.1 uncultured Acidobacteriota bacterium
TTCGTAATCAGCAGGTCGCGGGTTCAATCCCCGCCTCTGGCTCCATGAAATCAACGTGCTCGAGGGTGCGCATCCGATGGCTTGGGACTCGGGGCGCCGCCCGAGCACTCGAGCGCCGGATGGCCGTGTGGCAGCAGCATGGTGACGGGGGCCTGTACATGAGGTCTCGCGTCTCGTTGAACGCGGCGTGACGTTACGCTTGCGGGTCGCGTCACGGGCCACCTCTGACCGTGTCGAGCTGTCTGGATCGTCAGCGCCTCCATGATTTGGTGAAGCGCCACCGGAGCGCCGCGGCATGCAGGAATTCTCTGCATTCAGATTACCGGCCTCGGCACCAACACGCAGCAGCGGATCCGGGCTGCACCACCCAGTTCCCCCAACAATGTTCGCCGCGGCACGCACTGATCGTGATGCCTCAACGGCACTCCGCACTGAACGAATGACCAGTTGACCGACATCCTGGTCCGGCGCAGCATCTCGTCGCGGGTGGGGTCGTGCGCCCGGGGACGGCGCTCCTGATCGTTTGAGGACGCTGGTGGGCCGGGGTTAGTGCAATATCGACGCGCGACTCCAACCGCACTCCTCCTGCATCGTCTATTCCAGCCGCTTGTCGTCAACCACGTTCCTGCACGCCTGCCTCCTCCGGTATCCCGTAGCAATTGCGGTGAGGCAACGTGACGCCGTCGGTCGCAGACGCGATGAGGCAACGCGGTCGGCAAAAGTAGTTGTCGTCGACCACCCTGCGACCAACTGAAAGAAATAGGTATGACGTCCCCGTATTTCTTGTAACGGGCTGGGTCGGCGGGGGACCTCCTGTTCGAGAGTCGAATCAGAGCGAGGGGGTCTACATGCAGAGACTCGCAGTGTTGCTGATCCTGATCTGCCCAGCGGCGTGGGCGCAGTCGAGTGCCAGTTATCAACTCGAGAGCGCGCACATCAACAACGCGGGGCGGCCGTTGCAGGGGGTGAGTGCGGCGTCGGCCAGTCATCGGGTGACGCTCGATGCAATGGGCGAAATCGCCAACGCACAAAGTACCAGCGCAAGCTGGAACGTGGGGTCGGCGTTTCCGTTGCGCTATCGACCGCCGGGCGAGGTGCTCGGGTTGCGGTTTGCTGATCGCGACACGTTGCAATGGAAACCGGAGCGGTCGGTCGGTCGCTACAGCGTCTATCGCGACTTGATCGGCGTGCTCAGCGGTGGGGTGTTCGGCCATTGTCTTCAGACCGGCCTCAGCAACGCCACCGTCGATGACGCCACCTTGCCCGCACCCTCGCAAGGCTTTTTCTATCTCGTCACCGCCAAAAACCGACTGACCGAGGAAGGCACGATGGGTCGAGGGTCGTCGACCGGTCGCGCTAACAACAACCCATGTCCGTGAACGCCCGACAGAGCGCGCAAGGAGTGACCATGACAATGCACGGCATCAAATCCTCAATCACCGTCGCGCTGCTGATCGCAGCGTCCGCGTTGCCGCTGCTTGCAGCGGCGCCGCCCACGCAAATCAACTATCAGGGCGTCCTGCGCGATACGGCCGGCGCACCGCGCAGCGGTTCGTTCGACATGACATTTCGATTCTTCGACGCCAGCGCCGGCGGAAACGAGATCTTGATCGACGCGCACACAGCGGGCCAATCGGTGTCGGTCGATGGCGGGTTGTTCGACGTCGCGCTCGGCGGCGGTACGGTGAGTGATGGGTCGGCGGTGTTGCCGGGCGATCCGTATCTGTCGCTCAGTCAGGTCTTCCGCGACTTCACCAACGTCTGGCTGCAAATCTCGATCGGTGCCGAAACGCTGACACCGCGGGTCAAGGTCCTGGCCTCGGCCTACGCGCTCAACGCTACCAACCTCAACGGTCTGCCAGCGGGCTCATATCTGGACACCAGCAACGTCGCACAAACCAAACTGGCGGCGCTGACGCTGGGCGGCCTGACGCTGCGCTCGACCGATCTGCGCGTGAATGCCGGCGGCGTGGAAACGACGCAGCGGATCTACTTCCGCGAAGACGGCGACGATCTGGGCGAGAGCCTGGCGTGGGACGACGCCCAAGACGCGTTCTCCGTGAGCGATCAACTCGATGTCTTCGGTCGGCTGCGGCTGCGCGATCAGTTCTTTGCGTCGATCGACTTCTCCGATGGCGCCGACCCTGCTGCATGCCGCGTCAGCTACGACACCGCCGATGCGGCACTCGAAGTCTCGCGGCGGATGCAAGTTGCAGGGCCTCTGATGGTGGGCAACACCACCAACCTACCGCCGGGCTACAACCGATTCGGCGCGGGCGGCACGCCAAGCAGCGGCGCGATGTCCAACAGCGGCGACATCTACGTCGAGTCGGACGTGGAGGTCGATGGCGCTTTGTATCTGGACGGCACGATTCGCATGAACGACGACGGGCCGGACAGCAATCAGCAGATCTACTTCTACGACGACGCCTCGCCGACCAACGAGTCGCTGCGCTGGGATGACGCGGTCGATCGCTTCGAGCTGTCCAACGCGCTCGCCACCGCAGGGCCGTTGCGCGTGGGCAATATCAGCGGCGGCGATGTCGCCTACAACAACTTCGGCCCCCCTGGCAGCACGCCGCATAGCGAGCAGCTCGACAGCGTGGGTGACATGTATGTCGCCGACGACCTGGAAGTCGACGGCGATCCGATATTCTCTGGCAACGTCTTCATGAAACACAGCGGCACCGACGCCAATCAGTACCTGTGGTTCTTCGATGGCGGTCGCACCGACGACGAGTGGATCTCGTGGGACGACGCCTCCGATCGATTCGAAGTGTCCGACAGCCTGCATGTGTTTGGCGACCTCACCGCCAACCTCAAGAACTTCGTGCAGAACCATCCAACGCGTGAGGATCTCGAGGTGGTGTTCACCTCGCTGGAAGGGGACGAGGTGACGGTCTTCACGCGTGGCAGCGCGCGACTGGACAACGGCGTGGCGCGTGTGACGTTGGGGCCGGCCTTCGCGTTGGTGGCCAATCCGTCGTTCGGTTTGTCGGCGCACCTGTCGCCGCGCGGGGACTGGTCGGAGCTATATGTCGACACGCTGAGTCCCACCGAGTTGGTGGTGCGCTCGCACGCCGGCGCGAGCGATGCGGCGTTTGACTTTGTGGTCTACGGGCTGCGCGCCGGGTACGAGAACTTCCCGGCGGTGAGGACGCGTCGTGCCGACGCACCGCTTCCGGCGTTGACCAGCTTCGATTCCGACCTCGGTGCCGTACCGGAGGCGGCCGCCTCCACCGCTGCCGCGCGCTACGTCGCGATGCATCGTGCGACGTTCGGTGTCGAGCCGGACCAGCGGGCACTCGGCGCGCTGACGGCATCGATTGGCCGCAGCGACGAATCGGCGAGCGCTGTGCACATCGCACCGCGCACCCCGGCGCCACGCAGCACGGTGGCGAGCGCCGAGCCGAGCACCTCAGCTCCACGCACGCAAGCAACGAGCGCCTCCCCTGCCCCGCTTGTCAACGACATCGTTCGCGCCCGCACCTTCCAAGCCGAAGCCTCTTCGGCGGCAGGATTGCAGACCGCGTCGGGTGTCATCGAGCCGGGTGATGTGGTGGTGATCGACGGCGACAGTGGCGGTGCGGTGCGTCGCGCCGATCTCGCGGCCGATCCGCGCGTGGTCGGGATCGCGGTAGCGGAGGGCGGGTTGACGCTCGGCGCCGGCACCGTAGCCGACATCGGCAACGGTCCGCAAATCGCGATCGCGTTGTCGGGAGTTGTGCTCTGTAAGGTCGATGCGTCATTCGGCAGCATCGAGCCAGGAGACCTTTTGGTTTCGTCCCCCAACGCTGGATACGCGATGAAGGCAATCGACCCCACGGCAGGCACCGTGCTCGGCAAGGCGTTGCAGCGCGTCGACCAGGGCCAGAACTCGATTCGCGTACTTGTGATGCAGCGATGACGATCGTGAGGAGGCAGATCATGAAGACTCAACTCAGCGTGCTTTCATTGCTTGCCTTCGGGTCGGTGGCGTTCAGCGCCGCCCCGGCAGGGCCAACCCCGCAACGAACCACGGCGCCCGTGCGCGAGACGGTGGTGTTTGAATCGACGCGCGAGGAGGATGCGCAAGGAAGCGTCGTGGCCTCGAACGTTCGAGGCGACCTGGATGAAGCGACGGCGCAGCGTGCCGGCCGGCCGTGGTCGTATTTCAACGAAGCGACGCTGGTCCGTGAGGAGGCGTGGGCCAGTTCGGCTGACGGTGCCCAAACAACGTTCGGCTATCGCATCACCAGCGCAACCAACCCCAGCCCGATCTACCCCCTCGTGCAGTTCGCGCCGCCGGTTGTCGATCCGGCGTTCGATGAGCAGCTTTCGAAGTTCGCACCCGAGGCGTTGGTCCCGCTGTCGATCACGGTGCGCAACGTGCCGGTTTGGGATATTCCGTTGCGCGCTTCGGTTCAAGCCGCCAGCGCTCAGGACATCGCGCTGTCGTCCTCACGACGCGCGCAGGCCAAGCTCGATCGCGCGGCAGTGATTCGCACGCTGCTTGCACCGATCGAGGCGGCGATTGTCGCGCTGGGGGGCGAGGTCGTGGCCAGCGGCCAACTCGACGGCTGGGTCTCGGCACGGTTGCCCGCCAAGTCGGTGGGTGCCTTGAAGCAGCGGCAAGATCTGTTTCAGATCGGCCTGATGCACGGGCGCTTCGAAGCCGCCAATCTGTACCTCTCCGACGTGCGTGCCCCGCGCTTCGCCAACGCGCAGCCGTTTCACGACGCTGGCTATCTTGGCGAATTCGCCAACTCATCACGCCATTCGTTCGGCGACATCACCGTCGGTGTGGTGGAGCTCGACCTGATCGAGGATGAAGCGTGCTTTCTTTACGACGGTGCCGATTGCACCGGCACCAGCCGGCTAGCGGCCACCTATCATTGCGATGATCTCGACCGCGACGGCAACTACTGCGAGCCGGTCGGCAACATGCGCGATACCGACGAAAACTCTTCACACCCGACCCTCGTTGCGTCGACGATTCTGGCCGACTACCGGCAAGGACAAGGCGACCCCTACGCCTTGGGCGACCCGAATTGGACAGCGCAAACCGGCCATGACGCAACGTGGAAGGACAGAAACACCGGAATCGCTCCCGAAGCGTCGTTGGTGTTTTTCGGGCAGATGGCCGACAACGATAGCGATGACGGCACCACCACGGCACCCGCCTTCGCCGACGCGTTCAACGATGCGGGTGACTTGCTGGTCGACATCACCAACAACTCGTGGACCTGGGCGACATCCAGCTCCACCAACTGCACGTTGCGAGCGATCGAGCCACATGAGGTGGAACTGGAAAACGCATTCGACGATGGCGTTTTGATGGTGGTCTCGGCCGGAAATCCCAACGTCGGTTTCTGTTCGGGCGACATCGGCACCGTCTGCAACGATGACGGCGACTGCTCCTCGGTCGGCGGCACCTGCGACGTCGCCAACGCGGTTTGCAACAACGATCGCGGCACGGAGTGCGACTTCGACGGCGATTGCGCCAGCGTCGGTGGACCGTGCGTTGCGCACACATCGGCGTGCAACATCGGCTCCCCTGCCGATGTCCCCAAGGCGTTCGCCGTCAACGCACTCAACGGCGGCGAAACCAATTGCGGCAACGGCTCGACCCAGTCGAATTGCTATCTCGATGCCGACTACTCGGCCAACGGCGGCATCAACGCCATCAGCAATGGATCGACCTGCACCGGATGCGCTTCAGGAATTGCGATCTCGACCCTGAATCGGTTCGATGGAACGACGTCGGCTGCTGGGCCCTACGGAACGGCCGATACCACGTTCAACGGGACCAGCGCCGCGGGACCAGTGGTTGCGGGTTCGGCTGCGTTGGTGAAGGACTGGCTTTTGTCGGCCGGCCAAACCTGGGTCAACAGCCCGGGCCGTTTGCAAACGGTGATGCTGGCGATGGGCGATCGCGTGCACCGGCCGTGGGGCGGCACCCGATCGACGCTTGGCGTCGGCGCGAGTGCGTTGTACGGCATGGGGCGCATGAAGCTGCGCTTGTTCGAAGGCTCGAATCTCGCACCGTGGAGCTACAACATCACGACCCCGTCGTTCACATCAGGGAGCGCCGATTTCGTTCACATCCCGTTCAGCACGCCGCTGCCGAGTGGAACCAACATCGTCAAGTGTGTGCTGAATCAGTTCGAGGATATGTCGAGCAAGACCGAGATCAGCGGCTTGGACCTCGAACTGCGGCTGCGCGATCCGGTAGCCGGTGTGTGCAGCAGCAGCGGCACAGTTCGCTACACCTGGATCGATGCCGGTCTCGAGATCAAGCACATGTCGGCGATCACGAGCACGCAGACCGCGCTCGCCGGTCGTTGCCTCGAGGCCACGATCAACAAACAGTTCGTCACCCCTTCGGGGATCACGGCGAGCCTGTTCTGCTACGCCGCGGGGAAGAACGATGATCAGTACTAGTGCGTTGCTCATCGTCACCGCGCTTGCGTTGGGCTCTGTGGACGGCGTCGCGGTAACCGACCGCGACGCCGAGCAGATTCGCGCGATGCTCAGTCCCCCGCCGTCGCGCGAGGCGGCGCAGCGTCTCGCGCTCGATGCCACGCGCGCGCACCTTTGGTTGCGAGGCTGGGTCGAGTACTCGTCGTTGCGGGCACGGCTGGAAGCGTATCGCGTGCTCGTCGCCACCGCGCGGCGCCAGGCCAAGAGTCAGGGCGACTTGGCGCAGCGGGTGGAGCAGGCCCTCGCCTCGACCGAGCAGGACTGGCACCTGCCGCTGCGGCGCCTCGATCCACCCCAGCACCATGAATGGCTCGAGGCCACCCATCCCGGTCTAGGTGATTCACTTGATATGTCATTGGTCCGATTCGATGGGGCGGGTGGCGTCGAGACGCTGGAGCTTGGCCCGGTGCATCTGTATCAACTCGATCCAAGCCTCGCACGGTATCTCGCCTCCTCGACCGCACCCCAACTGAAGAAGCCGTTTGTCGATGCTAGCGGCCGTCGGATTCTGATCAGGTTGGCGCCCAGATCTTGGCTGACTCGGCTATCGTCTCGGTGTGTTCAAGCAGGCGATCACCCGCACACCGTCTCGCTCGCTGGTCAATGGCCTGACCTCGGCCAATCTCGGCACGCCCAGTTACGAGCTAGCACTCGAACAGCATCGCCAGTACGTTCGCGCGTTGGCCAGTTGCGATGTCGATGTGATCACGTTGCCGGCGGCCGAATCGTTTCCTGACTCGGTGTTCATCGAAGATGCCGCGCTGTGCACGCCTCACTGTGCGGTGATCACGCGGCCGGGCGCCGACAGCCGTCGTGGCGAGGCGGAGTTGCTGGTGCCTGCGCTGCGACACGTCTACCTGCACGTCGAGCAGATCGTGGCCCCCGGAACGCTGGATGCGGGCGATGTGATGGTGGTTGGCGATCACTACTTCATCGGCCACTCGTCACGCACCAATCTCGACGGCGCACAGCAGTTGATCGCGATCCTGAAGCGGCATGGCATGACCGGCTCGATCGTTCGACTCGAAAAGGTGCTGCACTTGAAGACCGGCGTCGCCTATCTCGAATACAACAACTTGCTGGCCTGCGGCGAGTTCCTGTCACGCCCTGAATTTCAGTCGTTCAACCTGATCGAGGTTTTGCCGGACGAGGCGTACGCGGCCAACTGCATTTGGCTCAACAGCACCGTGATCGTGCCTGCCGGCTATCCCACGACACTCGCGAAGATCCAGTCGCTGGGTTACCGCACGATCGAGGTCGATACCTCGGAATACCGCAAGCTCGATGGCGGGGTGAGCTGCTTGTCGCTTCGTTTCTAGCGGGAATTGTTACGACTTGGTCGTGGTTCTCGCCGCGCGCCGCCATGCCGCCGGCGGCAACCCGTGCTCACGTTTGAACGCGCGGTTGAAGGCCGCCTCCGACTCGTATCCGACGCGCGCAGCCACCTCTGCCACCGCCTCGTTGGTGTTGGTCAGCGCCTGCGCGGCTAACGCCAATCGCCAGCCAGTGAGGTATTGCATCGGCGGCTCACCAATCATCGCGACAAAACGATCGGCCAGTGCCGACCGCGACAAGCCGACCTCGCGCGCCAGCGCCTCCACTTCCCAATCGCGCGCTGGGTGAGCGTGCAACAGCGCGAGCGCACGGCCGACATGTGAATCGCGCAGCCCGGCGAACCATCCTGACTGATCCTCCGGCAGTGAGCGCACGTATTCGCGAATCGCCTCGATGAACAGCAACTCCGAGAGGCGTGAGAGCACTGCCTCCGACGCCGGGCCGGGGGCGTGTGTCTCGGTGGCGGCGTGGCGAATCGTGGTGGCGATCCAACCGCCGGTCGGCGACTTTCCGAGCGGCACCTTGAGCATTGGCGGCAAGGCGCTCAATAGCGGACGGCAAAGACGCTTGTCGCAGGCAAGAAAGCCGCAGACAAAACGCGTGTGCTCGCCGCCGCCGCCGTGACGAATGCGCGCCAGCGCGCCGCTATCGGAGGGCGGCTCCACCAGCGTGAGCGACGGAACGGCCGCTAGCCGCAGATCGCTTCCCATGCGGTGCTGATCGTTTTGAGGAAACAGGATCAAATCGCCCGCCTCGAGTTCGACCACCGTGCCGCGGCTCAACAACTGCGCGCGGCAGCGGCCCTCGGTTACGAAGTGGTAGATCGCGACATGCTCGGCAGCGCCGAGCATCGGTAGCACCTCGTCGGTGTCCTCGGTGGAGTCGATACACCACGGCGCCGTGAAGTCGACTTCCAGAAAGATGCCGCTGGTGAGGCGTAGCACCTTGAGTACTTCGGTCAGCGCATCCATGGGCGGTCCACCGTCATAGGGAGGCAGGGATCGTACCTGCGTTGCGCGGAATGCATCAAGGGCCGGCGGCGCGGCAAAGCGTGGCGGCGGCACGGGCAAACGATTCCAAGCGGCCGGTGATGCGCGCAAGGATCGCGGCGTGCCGGACAAGCGGCTGTGCGATGAAAACCCGAGCATAGGCCTCGACAACATCGCTTACGGTTCAAGCCGCCGTCAGCACCTCACCGAAAGGAGCGACTCATGAGCACGATCGCCAATACCGACACCACCCACCGCTACGCCAAGTGCATCGAAAACTCCAAACGGATTCGTTGGGAGATCGACCGCGACCTGATTCGCGGGCGTCAGTTCGACTTCTCCAAAAAGTTCCTGCCCGATGGCTTGTCGATGGTGGCCCGCTTACCGTTTCTGAACGAGAAGGACCGGCTGACCTATAGCCATGTGCAGGGGCGCACCTACGCCAACATGTTCGGGCTAGTCGAGCGTTTCATTGGCGTGAAGATTCTGGAGATCAGCCGCGAGCACTGGTTGGGAGACCAGGTGGCGTTGGAGGCGTTGGTCCGTTTCTCCGATGAAGAACTCAAGCATCAGGAACTGTTCCGCCGGCTCGAAGCGATGACGGCGCAGGGAATGCCGGCCGGCTACAGGTTCTTGCCGCAACCCAATGATGTCGCGCAGTCGGTGCTCGCGTCATCGACATGGGCCGTCTTGGCACTGACTTGCATGATCGAACTGTTCTCGCAGTCGCACTACAAATCGAGCATCGAGCCGGACGACGCGCTCTCCGATTTGTGGAAAGACGTCTACAACTTCCATTGGAGAGAAGAGTCGCAGCACGCGATCCTCGACGAGTTGGAATGGACGCGCGAGGACGCGACGCTATCGACACAAGAGCGCGACGTTGCCGTCGATCATTTGATCGCACTGGCGGGAGCGGTGGACGGGATCGTCCAGATGCAGGCCGCGGCGGACGCCGAGTACTTTGTTTCGATCGCGAGCCAACCGATGGATGAGGCGCAGCGCACGATGGTCGCTG
>CAZAHQ010000111.1:0-9727 GCA_964484415.1 uncultured Acidobacteriota bacterium
CATCGCGGGGGAGATCCCGGGTGGGATCACCGAAATGCGCTCCGCCGGCACCTTCAAGAGCTCGACTATTTCCTTGGCCGAGAAGTGACTCACGGTCAGCACACGCCGCGCTCGTCGCGCCGACGGTCCCGAGATGGCAAACGCCAACCGGCTCTTGAGCCTGAACCACTCGGGGTGACTGGCGAACGACACATCGTGCACCGTCACAACCGTGGGGACCTCCGTCAGCAGCGGTGCGCTGTAGAACGGACAAAACAGCAGGTCGGGAGGATCGCGTCGAATCGCTCGCCGCAGACTCCATTGCCGCCAAACCGGATCGCCGCCGGGCAACCGTGTGCGCGCCACGCGCAGTTCATCCGGCGCGGGGATCAACGGCTGCTCGGGGGGACGATCGACGTAGTAGACCAACCGATCATCGGGCCGCTTGAAGTCGGGCCACTGCTTCATCAACCCCGCGAGATAACGCGCGACGCCGGTCGGGCGATGAACCAACACTCGCGCGTCGACTCCCAACCTCACGCTGCGCCCCCGATCAGTTCGCGATAGAGCGCGAGCATCCTCGCGCCAATCGCTTTCGGATGGAAGCGCGCCGCGTGCGCGCGACGTATCGCCGCTTCGGGGCTGTCGATGCCGGGAGCCGCCAAAGACTCGCGAATCGCCTCGGCCAGCGCGGAGGGCGTGTCCTCCAGCGCAAGCACCGCGAGTCCACCCGCAGCCTCGCGTGAAGCGCTTGCGCTACCGATCGCGAGCGGCACACCGGCGGCCAACGCTTCGATCACCGGGATGCCGAACCCTTCTTCGTGACTCGACACGACCACCGCTTTGGCACCGCGGACCGCGGAGGCGTGGGCCTGGTCCAGGAGCGTTCCGAGGAACGTGACGCGCGCTTGGAGTCCACGCTCGATGACCGCGCGCTGCGCCGCGTCGCGCCAGGCACTGGGTCCGCCGGTGCACGCCAACACCAACTCGCGATCACGACTCGCCAACTCGGCGAACGCCGGCAAGAGCCGAGAGGTAAACCCTTTCAGCGGATCGAAACCGCCAAGGTGCAGCAGGTAGGGCCCCGGGATCGAGCCGATGCCGCGCTCTGCAGAGTGCCCGAAGGCGTCGATGTCGATCGGTGGCGGGATCACGGCAACGCGTGCCGGCGGAATGCCGAAACGCTCGACAGCGCATCGTGCCGTGAACTCGCTGACACAGACGACGCGGTTCGCGCGCGCCGCAATCGTCAGCGACCGTTCGAACACGAAACGCGTCTTGAACGAAAAACGCTCGGGATGTCGCAGCGGAATCAGGTCGTGAATCGTGGCAACCCACGGCATCGACCTCGGCACGCGCGGCGGCGCGAGAAAGGTCGAGTGCCACACCTCGGCGCGCATCGCACGCAACCAAGATGGCCCGAGCAGCGCGCCCCACAGCAGTTGAGGGCCCGGCAGCGCTGAGATCGATCGAGACTCGAGAGTGCCTCCTGACCGCACGAAGTCATGCGGCCGATCTCGCGACGCCCCGCGATCGACGAGCGCCACCAGTTCCAGATTTGGGTCGGCTGCACTCAAGCCGCGTATCAACTCGCGCACGTAACGCCCGACACCGCGCGCGCCGGTTTGTCCTGTCAACGGACGAGCGTCGAGCGCGATCCTCATTAGTTCAGGAGTTTGAGGAACACGATGAAGAACTCGGTCCCCCCTTCCGCCTGCGCGAGATCGCTCTTCAATGCGTAACCGGCGTCGATCCGAACGAGTGTCTGCCACGGGCCGACGAAGTTGGCCGCCAGACCGACGCCAAGGTGATCCGTCAACTCGGGCGAGATCCGCTCGTCATGGACCTTGGCGTAGTCCAGCGCGATATCGAACTTGATCGCGTTGTTGATGTTGAAACCGTAGCTGGTGCCGGCCAGGAGCCCTCGATCGTAACGGATTCCGGAACCACCGAAGCCGCGCATGCGACTCCCGTTGAGCAGACCGAACGAGAAGGCGCTGAATCGATCCAAATCGCCCCCCGCTTCGTATGCGGCGTTGATGTTGATCTTCTGGAAGAAGGGCAGAAAGAAGCTCTTGCCACCCTCGACCCGATAGCTGCTGTAGCTCCTGGTGCGATCGAGCACGTCTCCTGTCACGCGCTGCGCGTCAGGCCCCCACGCCTGCCACGTCGATCGTTGGGTCACTCGACCGGTGACTTCCGCCCCCCAGCCTCCGCGGTCGAACGATGTCCCGAGGCGAATCGTGGAGGCCAGATGATCGGAGGGGACCACGAAATTCTCTGTCTTCTTGTCGCGGCTATAGCGGTTGTAGTCGAAGCTCAACCCGCCTTTGAGTTTGAAAAACTGCAAGAACGGATAGCCGAATGAGAGGCTCGCTCCTTGCGAAAAGCGCGTCACGCGATCGGCCTCGATCTCGTCGGTCAACCGGTAGTCCTTTTCCGTTCCAGGGACTGCCGACAAGCTGATGCTCGCTCCGGCGTCGAGCCGCGTGCCGAACAGCGTCGGGTCGGACAGACTGGCGTTGGCGACGACACCGGCGAAGAAGACGTTGAATACCTTCTTCTTGCCCATGAAATCGATGTTGGTGTAGTTGATCCCCGCCGCCGGCAGCACGCCGGAATCGCCGTCCTTGAGCACTCCGCCGACCAAGAACGCGTGCGTTGGATCGCCGGTGCTCTCGACACGCTGGCCTGCTTTGTCCTTGGTGAGCCACTTCATTCCCTGCTGCGTATCGCGCAGCATTTGCTGGTCGGAATCGTAAGCAGCCTTACGCCGTGATTCGAAAGCCGGGTCGTTGAGTACGGGGTTTTGGAAGGTGGTCACACGCAGAACCACCAAGTTCGCGCCGCTGATCGTGTAGAGCTGTTGGCCCTCGGCGCGCTGAAGCACCCAAAACGGCGTGCCATCGGGGCCGGGAATCGGCCGGTAATCTTGCGTTTCCTCGTTGGAGACCACCGGTGCTTCGAGTTTGTTTTGGACTGCTGAGACACGCACCAGAGCGCCGCTGTTTTGATCGATGAAGGCTCGGCCCCGCTGCAACGAGACCGACGGATCGGTCGGTTCGAAGCGCAGCACCCAACACTTGTAATCGTCGATCGTCGCTTCGCTATCGAGCTCGTAGCGATATCGCTTGTCGAGCTTCAGATCCAAGGGTGGTTGCGCCGCCCGCTCCACGCCGATGTAGGGGATCTCGGGAATCTTCTTCCATGTCAGGCGTACACCCTCCACGAACTTGTCGCGAATCGTCCACTCGGCGCCGGCGACACGATCCCAAAAATACTCGCCAACCAATGACAGCTCCGCGGTCCCGCTCTCTCCGCCGAGTCCGACGCGCAGTTGCATCTCGCTCTGACTGTGCAGACTGATCAGCCTGTCATCCTGGAAGGCACGAAATCGCTGATGCACCGCAATCACTTCTTCGGCGGTGATCTTGCGCTCGGCTTCGATCTGCCCTTCCTCGGCCTGATCACCCAATCCTGGCGAGGACTTGTCGAGCGAGAAGATCAAGAGCCGAGGCCTTGCGGCGAGCGGCAGTTCGATGCGCGCTTGTTGACCCTCGAGCTTGGTTGAACTGACGGCGCCAGGGTTGCCGGTCACCGGGTCCAAGACTCTGTAGTTGCGACGCAGCACGGTATCGAAGTCGAACGCGACGCGCGCCCCCGCGTCGACGGCGGGATCCTCGCTCCAGTAGACGATCGCCTCCTGGTAATTGCGATCGTCGAAGTAGCGACTCCAACGCACCGTTGGCGGCGATCCCGCCGCCAGCGCGATGCCGGAGTTCTCGCGGGTCGAGACGGTCAGTCCGGTGTGAAGGGTGCGGGTCATCACGCGCAACGCGCGGCCGGACAGGGGCGCGCGGCGTGCGGCGGCACCGGCAGAGGCGGGTAAGTCGAACAGCGCAAGGTCGACACGCGCACCGAGAATTGCAGCTGCGCGACGCAAGACCAGATCCTCGCGCGCTTTGTCGTCCGCGCCCTCGGCGATGTCCGCACGCAACCACAGCGACGCGCCCGGGTCGATCGAGAGCAATGTTCCGCGCGCTTGGGCCACCACGGTCTCCGGCTCTTCGCTGTTGGCGACGTGCAGGCAGAAACCATCGATGTAGGGCTCGAGGTCACCGGCAAACGCGTACACGCCCGCAACCCGATCCAAGGCCGCCCCGTCATTCAACGCAAGCGCGACCCCGGCGCCAGGATCCTCGGCTCGAATCGTCACCGAGGCGGTCTTGAGGTCGTACGCTTCCTGTTTGAGAGCGTCAGCAACATCAGCCGGCGGTTGAATTCCTGAGAGTAGATACCAACCGACCTGCCCTTTGAACTGCCGACTCACGGCTCGCAACCAATCGATCCACGCACGACGGCCCGCGTCGTTTTGCGCCTCGACGAGACCGCGATTGGCCGCCAGTGCGAGCACCACCGGCTGATCGGCCTCACGCAACGAGCGGATCAACTCGCTCAACGGCGCGAGCGCATCATCCATCGACCCGCTGTGCTCGGTCCATGGCACCTCGACAACCGTCCAGACCTTGCCCGGTTCGGCGCCGCCCGTCAGGTCGGGAGGGGTGGCGTTCGCCGGCAACGGCGGCAACGGACCGAGGTCGTTGCCAACGATGGTGTAGCCGACGGCATGCACGGGAGGCTGTGGGGCCGCGATCGACATCGTAGATAGAGACACTGCGGCGATCGCCGCGATCACTGAACTGCGCATCGGAGAGTCCTCGAGAAACGGAACTGGAGCGGCGGGAGTTTGTTCGTCGCGGCGCGGCCCGTCAAACCAGACGCTGACGAGGACCTGTCATCAAACTTGGCGAAGCGCGGTGATGAAGTTGCGTGCGACCAACGCCGGGCCATCCTCGAGCAAGAGCGGAAGGAACATCGACGTGGCGTTGACATAATCCAAAAGGCGTTGTTGACCGGGCGGCATGTCCAAGCGCAGTGTCCCGACGAGTCGGTCATGACCGCTGGGCTGCCCTGCCAGGGTCAACTCGGCCTCGACCTCCGGCACCCCCTCGAGATCCTCGACATTCCAACCGGCATCGTGAATCTCGCCGGTGCGCACCAGCACGATGCGTGACTTGGAGAGCAGCACGGTGCCATCGCTCGTCTTCAGCGGAAGGAACGGTTCCGGCGCCATCAACAGGTCGACCACCCGCTCCCTGCCATCGTGTCGCCCCGCCTCGGGCAGCAGGTACACGTCTCCGGCCAGAGGCACTCCGCCGTCGAGGCTCAGCACGATCGACACAGGTACCTTGGGGATCCGGTACTGGACTTCACCGACACCCCATCCCTCGTGGTGGGTGGACATACGGCTCTCCTCTGGCCTTGAAGATAGGGATCGAACCCGCGTCGGGCCGCAGCTTTCCTCCCGACAAGCCCGTGGGCCAAAACGAGACAACCGGTCCATTGCCTGCCGCCGATGGCCGCCCTAAGTTCCCGTTGACCTTTTTCTCCGCGCGCGGCACGGCGCAGGACGGACTTAGCAGCACCCCATGAGCCTCTCAGGGACCCTGTCGACAATGAGCTTGGCCGACCTGCTCCAGTGGGCAGCAGGAGCCCTCAAAACGGGACGCTTCGATTTCCGCCAGGGACCGATTCTCAAAGAGGTCTTCTTCCAGTCAGGGGTCGTGGTCGCGGCCGCATCGAATCAACCGACAGAGATGTTGGGCCATGTGCTGGTGGCTCGCGGCAAGCTCACCGAAGAACAGTTGCGCGCGGCGCTGCTGACGCGCCGCGAAGGGCATGAGTTCTTGGGACAGGTCTTGGTCCGTTTGGGGTTTGTCTCCAAAGAAGATCTGCTGCGTGCCCTCGCCGACCGAACCGAAGAGATCATCTACTCGCTGTTCGAACAGGAAGACGCGGAGTTTCACTTCGAACCGGCCGAGGTGCCCAGCACACAGATGGTGCTGATTTCGCTATCGGTCGATCACGTCTTGCTGCGCGGTGTGCATCGTCATGACGAGATGGCTCGCATCCGCGAGGTGTTTCCCGACGGACGTGTGGTGTTGGCGCGCGCCAGTTCCACCGCTCCGAAAGAGATTCTCGAACACCCGTTGGCGCGCCGAATCCTCGATCTGCTCGACGGAAGACGCACGGTTGATGAGCTTGCGTTCAGCGTGCATGCCAGCCCATTCCCGGTGATGAAGTTCTTGTACGAAGCCTATCGGCTCGGACTGGTGTCGATTGTTTCGCTCGAGGGTCCTTCGCTGCCGCTCGTCACCGGCGAGGCTCCCGACGCCGAACTGGCCAGCCTTTCCGGCCCGGCGCGAATCGCTGCCGCGCGCGAACGTCTCGACAAGGGTGACCCGGAAGCCGCGTTGACATTGCTCGCTGAAATCACCGTGGTGACAGACCCCGACGCAGGCCCGGTGCTGCGCGAAGCGGAAACCACCTTCCTCAAGAAGGTGTATCGCGACGAGTTTCCACCCGACGCCAAGCCGGAGCTTTCCAAGCCATTGAACGAATTGACCAGTGAGCCGTTGCGACCGGAAGAGTTCTTTCTGCTCTCGCGTCTGGATGGCAACTGGGCCGTGCGCGACATCGTCGAGATCGCCCCGATGCGCGAGGTCGAAACGATCCGTGTCTTGCGCCGCCTCGTCCGTCGCGGCGTGATTCGGATACCGGTACTCGCCTCAGCAAAAGGTGCCTAGCCGATCGCGCGACGACGCGAGACCTGCGGCCGGCAACCGTTCTTGATGCGAGGGCCGTTGCAGCAGGGTCGATCGCTGGTTCTGCAACATCGGCACAGCGCCCGTTTCTCTCCACAGCCAAGGTTCTGGTTGAACCGGGCTCCGCTTCCGGGAAAATCGCAACTGCTTTCCGTCATCCCCCGGCTGCGCTCCGTGCTCGTAACGTGACAGCGCTACGGTTGCTAAGGAAGGAGGGCCGCCCATGTCACCGTTGACTGCACGCGACCTGATGAACCCGGAAGTGTTGGGAGTTCGTGATGACTGGCCGCTGAGCCAGTTGTGCGCGTTTCTCACCGAGCACCAGATCCACGGCGCGCCCGTGGTGGACGGAAAAGGCCGATTCGTCGGTGCGGTTTCGACCTCGGATGTGGCCGAAGAGTTCGCACAAGGGCGGGAATTGGACTGGCTGCAGACCAACCCAGCGCCGGAGGATGAACGGACCAGCGAGGATCTCAGCGACTCTCAGCCGTCTGACGAGCTGACGCAGTTGTCGGTGCGGGGCGACGAGCCGCTGGTGCGCGACATCATGACCCCAACGCTCTTTACGGTCGAAGAGAGCGCCCCGATCGAAGTACTCGCCGGCGCAATGTTGGCCGGGCGGGTGCATCGTCTGTTTGTGGCCCGGGATGGCCGCGTCATCGGGATCGTTACCGCTCACGACCTGCTCAAAGCTCTGGTGCCGGCGATCTCGGCACATCACCCGCTACCGCCAAGGCACGAGATCTAGACCCCCTCGCCCGACCGCCTGGTCTGCGGGGAAAGCAGTCCAGCCGAAGCTGAGTCATGATGCGCCGGCCATGGCTTGGGTCACTTCCGCCGGTTCTCAAAAGAGCCGCAGTCCGCAGGTCTCCTTGTTGAGAGCGTTGCCGCGTGCAGTCGCGTCGTTCTTTCAGCATCGCGGACCGTTCCTTGCAGCCGGTATCTCCTTTTACTTCCTTGTTGGCATGATCCCATTGATCTTGCTGTTCGCGTCGGTAGCCGGCTTTTTGTACGCCGGCGAAACGGCCACCGATGCGTTGATCGCGCAGCTCTCCGGCCAAGTCCCCGTTTACCAGCGCGAGATCACGCAACTCGTACACCGAATCGTCACGGCTCGAAGCGGGTCCGGTCTCGCGGGCGCTGGAGCCTTGTATCTGCTGAGCACTCAACTGTTCTCCGCACTGCGGATCGTCATGGACATAGTCTTCGGCGTGAAACGCGGCCGTGGTTTCGTACACGGGCTGTTGTGGGATGTGCTGATGATGCTGTTCTTGGGCGCCTTGCTGGTGGGGAATATCGCCGTCCATGCCGCGTTCCTGTGGGTCAAGGTCACCGTCTTCAGCGCGGCCAGCGTGCCGCCTACCTGGTTCCGCGCGGTGTTCTTCCTGCTGGCGGTGAGTTTCAACGTCGCGTTGCTTTACGCGATCTATCGCTCGTTCCCGAGTCGCTCCGTCGATCATCGGGCCGCGCTGCGCGGCGCGTTGGTGGCCGGTGTGTTGTGGGAGCTGGCGAAGGCGCTGTTCCGCAACTACGTGCTGTCGGTCGGAACGATCGACGTGGTTTATGGCCCAATCGCCTTTTTCGTGGCGCTGAGTGTGTTCGCCTACTGGTCGGGAATCGTGACGATCCTCGGCGCCGAGGTCGCGAACGCGCTCGATCCGGAGTGATTCGTTAGCGCTGCAGCCGGCTCACCGGATCCAAGAGATGGAATCGCCTCAGTAGCCGACCGCAGCACCGGAGCCCCGGCCGTCGACGGCGCCCAGACGCATTCCGGTCCCACTCTCGATCATCACCGCCGTGGCGCGGGTCACGACCCCTTCCTTGGCTGCAAACAGGTGCCCGCGCGACTCGAGCAGTCGCCGCGTGTCGACGGAAAGACCCCACTGTTCCCACTGCACCTCGTCCGGCAACCATTGGTGATGCAAGCGGGGCGCATCGATCGCCGCTTGTAGATCCATGCCGTGGTCGATCAGGTTGACGATCGACTGAACGACGGTGCTGATGATCCGTGGCCCGCCCCGCGCGCCGATCACGAGCCAGAGAGAGTTTTCGCGATCCAGAACGATCGTGGGCGCCATCGAGGACAGCGGCCGCTTGTGGGCAGCAATCTCGTTCTTGCTGCCTTGGATCAGGCCGAACTGATTGGCCTGACCTGGAATGGCGGAAAAGTCATCCATCTCGTCGTTTAGTAGCATCCCGGTACCGGCGATGGTGACATGCGAACCAAACGCATCGTTGAGCGTATACGTGTTGGAAACCGCATTCCCTTCCCTGTCGACGATCGAGAAATGCGTGGTGTCATCCGGTTCTGGGCCAAACGGGGCGCCCGCTCGCACGTCGATGCTGCGCGATGCTCTCTCGGGATCGATCGTCGCACGCCGCGCCGCGGCGTAGCGCTTGTCGATCAGGCCAGCCAGCGGAACCGGAATGAAATCGGTATCGGCCAGAAGCTCAGAGCGATCGGCGAACGCTCGTCGCATGCTTTCGATCAACAGGTGCGAGCTTGCCGCAGAATTCCAACCGAGCTCGGCGAGGTCATACCCTTCGAGCATGTTCAAGATCGAAAGCACGATCGCACCACCCGATGAGGGCGGTGGCATGGTGAGGATCGTGCGCCCACGGTAACTCCCGACCAGCGGCTCCCGCTCTTTCGGCCGATAGCGCGCCAAATCGTCGAGGGTGATCAGGCCGCCGTTGGCTTTGATATCGGCCACGATCCGTCGCGCCGTTTCGCCTCGATAGAAATCCGCAACGCCGCCGCGCGCCACGCGAGACAAGGTCGCGGCGAGTTCGGGTTGCCTGAAGCGCTCCCCTTCGCGATACGGGTTGTCACCGCGCAAGAAGATTCGCCGGCTTTCCGGAAACCGCGCGAGCACCGCTTGTTCGTCGCGCAGCAGTTTGGCCAAGCGCACGTCGACCACGAACCCCTGCGCGGCCAGTCGCTGCGCCGGCGCAATCAACTCCTTCCAGCGCAGTTTGCCGGAACCGTACTTCTGCCAGGCCAAGTGCAACCCGGCAACGGTCCCGGGAACTCCCGCCGAGCGATAGCCGTAACGCGGGCCGCGATCATCCTTCATCGGCGT
>CAZAHQ010000112.1:0-9712 GCA_964484415.1 uncultured Acidobacteriota bacterium
GACGCAGCGACTGCCGCGGGTCGTAGGGAGTGCGGTGGCGCGCAAGTGGATCTTTACCGCGCGCGTCGGTACCGCTGAGGAGGCGCGCGTTGATGGTCTGATCGACGAGCTCACGGCGGCCGAGACGCTGGAATCGACGGCGATGTCGTGGGCCGAACAGATTGCGCGTTGCGGCCCGCTCGCACTGCGCGCCGCCAAGCGAGCTCTCGACTCATCCGCCGCAGGTCTCGAGGAAGGTTTGGCTGCGGAATGGCAGTGCTACCTCGACATCCTTCCAAGTGAGGACCGTTTAGAGGCGCTTGCCGCGTTTGCAGCGAAGCGAGCTCCGGTGTTTCGAGGGCGCTAGTCCTTCCAATCGGTAATGAAGACGTTGGTCTCGCCCGGTTTGCTGTTGTTGCGATTGGAACAAAACACCAACTTCTTGCCGTCAGGCGAGAACATCGGGAAGCCATCGAATCCTGGGCCGTAGGTAATCCGCTCGAGGTTCTTGCCGTCGAGGTCGACCATCCAAAGGTCGAATTCGCGACTGCGCACGTTCGGGTAATTCGACGAGAAGATGATCTTCTTCCCCGCCGGGTGGAAGTAGGGAGCGAACGACGCCACGTCGAGATTCGTCACGCGTTGCTTGTTGGACCCATCGGCATTCATCGTCCAGATGTCGAGTCGCGTGGGACGCACCAGATTCTGAGCGAGCAGCCCCTTGTAATCCTCGATCTCCTTCGGGTCGGTGGGGTGTTGAGCCCGGAAAACGACCTTCGTGCCGTCGGGCGAGAAGACCGCGCCGCCGTCGTACCCCAGGGCATCGGTCAAGCGACGAACGTCGCTGCCGTCCAGTTTCATGCTGTACAAGTCGAGATCGCCGTCGCGCATCGAGGTGAACACGATGCGATCGCCTATTGGTGAGATCGTGGCTTCAGCGTCATAGCCCGGCGTGGTGGTCAGCGCGCGCACATCGCTGCCGTCGGCGTTGGCGGTGTAGATGTCAAACTCAGGGTAGATCTTCCAGACATACCCCTGGCTCATGTCGGCCGGGGCGGGGCAGGCATCACCCCCTTTGTGGGTAGAAGCGTAGAGGATTCGCTTGTCGCCAGGCAGAAAGTAGGAGCAGGTGGTTCGGCCTCTTCCGGTGGAGACCAACTTCACGCCGGAGCCATCGGTCTTCATGGTGAAGATCTGGTCGCAACCGTACGGAGGGCGCGTCGATTGGAACGTCAGTTTGCGACCGCTGTAGGAGAAGTAGGCCTCCGCGTTTTCACCACCATCGGTGAGCATCTGGATATCGCCGAAGTGTTTTTCCTCCGGCAATGGCGAGAAGATGCGAGCTGGCGGCGACATCTCGGGCGACGACGCTGGCGCGGAACCGGTGCGGCAACCTGAGCCAAGGACCACGAGTGCGATCGACAAACTGCCAGCAATCAGACCGACGCGCATGAAAGAACCTCCGAAAGGAGCGGAAGCTTGCCGCTCACGGCGCTGGCCTGCAACCGCTCTCCTTCGGAGGTGTCGACGAAATACCTCGCCAATCATTGCCGGGGTCGATTGCCGGTCGACGCTACGTGCCCCGGGGGTCTCCTTGGTGTTCTTCAGGCAGACGCGATGTACGAGCCGTCGGTCCTGCGGCCCAGACAGGTTCTTGTGATGCGTGATCGTCTCGCGTCGCCAACTGGCCAAGCCATGCCGCACCAAGCGGTGCATGAAGTTGATCATCCACCGCCGGTTGCGACCGTCGCGACGCGCCCTGCTGGAGACGGTGTGCAACTCCACCGCACGAGTCGCGTGCCGCGCGATTGGTAGCGTCAGCCCGAGATCGATGGCCCGATGCCAACGGCGGCGTTGAATGGGGCAGTACGGGGATTGGCGGGGAGCCATCGCCCTGCTCGAGAAGCTTGCATGCTGGACCAACGGGTGCACCGGATCCTCACTGCGTGTCTTCCCGGATCGGGAAAGCACCGAGGCGACCGATCCGAGGTATTTCGTGGACACGTCCTCCTTGTCGAAAAGCGATCGGGCCGCCGGCTAGGGCGGCCCGATCCAAGGAGGGAGGGGGTGCGACGAACTACGCACGCTTTGCAGCGTGTTCGAGCTTGGCGACAACGGTGCGAACGCAGCTCATCGGGACGTCGAGGCGGACCTCGTCATTCTCGTCGTCGACATGAATGCTGAGCACGTCACCTTGTTTGGAGATGCTGATCGACTCTCTTGCCGATCGAACCTCGACGAAGACTCCGTCGGGGCAGTTCTGAAACTCCTCGGCGATCGCGCGGAGCAGAGGGAGATGCGGGCGGAGTTCTCGAGCTGACTCGTCAGGAATCTCGAGCGGAGCGATGCGCACGGCGAACCGGACCAAGAAGGCCGGAAAACGGAACCCGATTCGTGTACCGCCTTCGTGCTTCTCGTGGATAAAGACGTGGAGTGAGCCGAAACCGTGCTCACCGAAATCTCCAGTCTCGACGCCACGCGAGATCTCGTGCGCTACGTAGGCGCCGGCGAGCACCGCGGTGCTTCCGAAGGTGAGGCTGAGAGCGATGCAGCCGACGAGGAGTTTTTTCCAGAGGGCCATGGTTCTTACCCCACAGGAGGTGGCGCTTGGCGTCGCCGCCTCTGGTTAGCGGTCGAGGGTCAACGCGATTCCATCTTGGAGTCGATCCAGATTCGAATATGAGTCTCGCCATCCTCGACGGTAATCAGGTCTTCACCGGTGTGACGGCTGAGGCTCCGCATCAGCGCGACAAGATCGATCTCGTCATCGTCACCCTGTGCGATGGCGTCGGCGATATCCAACGGCATCCTCACCCGGACCTTCTCGTTGCGGTCGCTGCGGCTGTCGACATTGACCAGGATGTAATCGCCCGACTTGGAGACGCTGACGTTGTCCTCGCGATCGCGAATCCTCACGAAGTCGCCGTCCGGCGTGTCGCGAAGGGCACGCATCACCGCTTTGATGTCGATCTCGCGTGCGGTGCGCTTGAGGCCTCGATCGCGCGCCTGACTGTCGTCTGTATTCTCGTCATCGTTGTCACGGTCGAAATCGAACTTGAGTTTGCCGTTTCGAAGGTGCTCGTCTTGTAGCGCCGGCAACATTCGCTCGATCATCGAGAGCGGGATGTTGACCTTGACGATTTCATCGTCGCCGTCGGAGTCGTCCTTTATATCGATGTGGATCCAAGCGTCGGATGCCACCGCGGCGGGCGCGATCGTGAGGGCAGCAAGAGCAGCGAGCGTTACGAGCGGTTTCATCGGTCCCTCCTCGGGTAACCCGGCACCGCCATCGGTGCCGGGTCACCCACTTAAACGAAGGACGCTGCGAAAGGTGTCACCCAAACCGACACGAAAGTTGATGGGTATGCGACCCCCAAATCAACGGGCATACCGTCCCCGAACTAATGGGTATGCCTTCCCCGAACTGCTGTCTCAGGGGCGGCGGCGCTTGAGCTTGTTGAGGAGGCCTTGGCGGCTGAGGCCGAGCATTTTGGCGGTGCGGAGTTGGTTCCCTTGGCAGGCGGCCAGGGCTCGATCGATCCACAACTGTTCGGTCAGCTCGAGGGCCTGTTTGAGTGTCCCGGCGGAGTTGATGCGTTCGCCGTCCCCGAGTTGGAGTTGCCCGACCCCGACATCCTCGTCGCGGATCGTCGTGCGCTGGGTCGCGATAGCCAACCGGAGCATCTCGTTTTGCAACTCGCGCACATTACCGGGCCAGGCGTAGGCGGTCAGTTTGCCGAGCGCGCCAGGGGAGAGTCGTTTGCGAGGTCGACCCTGCTCGTCGCAGGCGCGGTCCAGGAAATGCTGCGCAAGCAGCGGGAGGTCCGCGGGGATCTCGCGCAGCGACGGCGTGCGGATGTGTATCACCTTGAGGCGGTAGTACAGATCGGCGCGAAAACGGCCAGCAGTGATTTCGGATTCAAGGTCCTTGTTGGTTGCCGCGATGACACGCACATCCACCGCGATCGCCTTGCGCCCCCCGACACGCTCGATCGAACGCTCTTGCAGCGCGCGCAGCATCTTGGCTTGGGCCGGCAAGCTCAGATCGCCAATCTCGTCCAGGAAGAGCGTTCCACCGTGCGCCTGCTCGAATCGCCCGACGCGGGCCTCGACACCGGTGGCCGTCCCCTTTTCGATTCCGAACATCTCGGACTCGATCAATGTGTCGGGAATCGCTGCGCAGTTCACGGCCACCAGCGCACGGCTCGAGCGAGGACTCCCATAGTGCACCGCTTTGGCGATCATCTCCTTGCCGGTTCCGCTCTCGCCGGTCACGAGCACGTTCACGGTGCTGTCCGCGATCTGCTCCAGTGTCGCGAGGATCGCTCGGACCGGGCTCGATCGGCCGATGATGTTCTGGGTTGCGAAGGTCCCTGTGACTTCCCGGCGCAACAGCTCATTGTCCCGCGCCAAAAGCTCACGCTCATGAGCCAAGTCGCCGATCAACTGTGCGTTCTCCAAGGCGATCGCGGCTTGAGCAGCGATCGCCTGTAGCACTTCGGCGTCCGCGTCATCGAACACGCCACGTCGCTTGTTGAGGACCTCGAACACGCCGAGTTGCGGTGTCGACCCCGTCGACAACGGGGTTGCGATCAGATTCCGCGTGCGAAAGCCGGTCTTGGCGTCGATCTCCGAAAAGAAGCGGGGATCGCGCCGGACATCGTTGACTACGATCGTCTGACCAGATCCCAGCGACGCTCCGGCCAACCCGCGATCGGCCGGGAAGCGCAACACGTCATCGCTCCCGAGTGCCACCTGACTCCACAACTCGCTGGCGGATTGATCGAGCAAGAAAATCGTGGCGCGTTCGGCGCGTAGCAGTCTGGCCGCCTCGGTCGCGATCAACTCCATCAGTCGCAGCAGTTGCCGTTCCTGATTCATGCGACGACAGATCGACAGCAAGGTTTCGAGTCGTTCGTCCACCGCGGGACCTTAGCACGTGTCGACGCCGCAGGTGTCCACGGCATGGGCAGTAAGACCGGTGGATGTACAACAACTGGACACCACCCGCCGGAAAACCGGGAGAAACCGCCTGGCACACGGTGTGCAAACAAGAGGTTGCCCGGCCAAATACGACGCCGGGTGACGAGGCACACGATGAGCACGGTTGGTAGTCATGCGGTTACACACCGACTGTTGGATGCGCTGCGTCCACTGGTTCGCTTCTCGGCGCGCGGACTCGAGCAGGAGAACGTATTTGTGTGGTCGACGCGGCGCGGGCCACTGCGCATGGTTCACTTCCAACTTCCTGACGGAACGGTGTCGGTCAACCT
Organism: uncultured Acidobacteriota bacterium; assembly: GCA_964484415.1. Lineage (GTDB taxonomy): Bacteria > Acidobacteriota > Polarisedimenticolia > J045 > J045 > JANNUT01. The sequence goes on from CAZAHQ010000112.1 coordinate 5,253, forward strand.
GTTCGCTTCGATGTGCGAGGGCCGCTTCAGCGGTGTGATCGAAGCAACGCCACGCCTCGGCGAAGGGATGGAGTCCCAAGCGCAGGCAGCGCGATTGGCGGAGTACTTTCTCAACGCTGGTGATGCGATCGTTCCCGTTGGCGCCGGCGTATTGGAAACCAAATTCAGCGCCGGAACTCACTCGTTGATGCTCACCAACAACTGGGGTCGCGAGTTGGCTCGCGCTTCGATCACGGTGAAGCCTCTCCCTGCGATCGCCGCCTCACCGGTGGTGAACGTTCCGCTGCGGGTTCAAGCCGGCGAGCCGGTGGCGATCGAGGCGCCGTTGTTCGATGGACGTCTATCCGCGAGCTGTGTCGCGATCGATGGAAGGCTGAACCGAATCCTCGCAGTCAACGAGCGAGCCGCGATCACGGTGCTCGACGAGAGCGTCGTCGGTAGCGTTCCGCTTGCGTTCCACGGCGCGCGCGGCCGCCTGGTTGCGTCGATTCGTGCCGTACGTGTGACGCTGGAATGTGCACGGACTGAACTGGCGTGCGGCGAATCGGGTTCGATCGCTGTCGCCGTCGAAGGCGCGAACGATCAAGAGACGGTGGCGTTGTGCAATCACGCACCGGGCGTGGTGTCGCTTGCCCACGCAGAGTCGTTCACGGTGACGGTGCCCCCAGGGCAGGTGCAACGGCTGCGCCTGAACGCGCTTCGGAACGGCGCGTTTGCGGTGACAGCGCGACTAGACCTTCACGAATGCGATGCGACAGGCTCGATGCGAAGCATGCACGCCGCAGTAATTACCGGTCGAGTCCGAGACGTCGTCGATTGAGTGAGCTTTCCGTTCTTCCGGCTTCGTTGCCTACCCTTGTTACTCCGAGGATCCTTACCAGGCGCCCCCCCCAATCCCCGACCCTGGTTAGGGGGAGAGCAAGGGTGGGCAACGAAGCCGGAAGGCAAGCGCTCAGACTACAAAAACAAAACGGGCGGACCATCCGGTCCGCCCGAGTTTCATCCGCGAACAATCAAAGAGTCAGGCCTTTTGGCCACCTTTGGACATCGGGCACTTGCCCTTGCAGCCACCCTTCTGCGATGCACCGAAGGCCTGAACCTTCTTGACCATGTCGGTGTTGGCGGAGGTCAAGATCACGACCACACCGTCGTTGGTGTTCTCGATTTTCCGCTCGACGCCTTCGGCATGCATGACGTTCGCCGCGCATCCCTCACAGTTCCCGGTAGCTTCGGCGACCAGGCTCTCTTGAACTTGCTTGGCCAACGCTGCGTCCTTGGTAGCCCACACGATTTTTACGCCGTTATCGAGATTGCTGACCGACTTGGTGATGCCGTCCATCTTGCCGAACGGACACGCCATCTTGGAACCTTCGCCACACGCCAGCGCCGGCACCGAGGCTGCGATGGCGAGGACAGCGATCAAACCGAGAATCCGCTTCATTGTTGGTCTCCCTGGGATGCTGAGTTCAGTTGCAGGCTCGAAAGGCGCCCCATGCTTCTGATCACCGGGCGAGCGCCCAATCGCCGGTGACTATCTTCGTCATGAACGGAAGCGTACGCCCGCGCCACCTCGAGCCGCTGTAAAGGTGGTGTCAGGTCAGGCGGGCCCAGCGCCGAGCCCGCCGGCGCGAAACTCGTGCACCGTTTGCAAGATGGCGCGTTTGGACGAAAACCGGCGGGGCGAGAACGCTTCTGTCGGGATTCGGATCAGGTAGGTCGACTCGACCCATTCGACGAGGTCGAACAGCCCAAGCGAGTCGACATGTCGTTCCAGCGGCGCGTCGAGCGATAGTTCCCCGGGATAGGAAGGGAAACGGCTGCGGAGGTAACCATCGATTCGCTCGGACTCTGCCAAAAATCTCGCTTCCATCAGCACTCCACCTGGCCGTTTCGAAGCCGGCCTTTCTGCACCTTCCCGGATGCCGTCTTCGGCAGCTGCACTGCGAAGCGAAACGCCCGGGGGATTTTGTGCGGAGAGAGCCGCTGAGCGCAATGACTTCTTAGCGACGATTCGTCGATCGACCCATGTCGAGCCACGATCCAAGCCGTGACTGATTCGCCCAGTGTGTCATGCGGCACACCAATCACCGCCACTTCTGCAACGTCGGGGTGCCGCTCCAGGACCTCCTCGATCTCCTTGGCGCTGACACGCTCTCCAGCTGACTTGATGATGTCGTCTGAGCGGCCGTGCAGGAACAAAAAGCCCTCATGATCCAAGTGGGCGACATCGCCTGTTCGCAGCCATCCATCGCAGATTGTTTGCGCGGTCAGTTCCAGCTCGCCCCAATAGCCCTGCATCACGTTTGGCCCGCGGATCCAGAGCGCGCCCGGCTCACCCTGTTGGGCGTCCGTCCCCTGGTCGGTGGTGACACGCAATTCGACACCGCGAATCGGACGTCCGCATGACCCCGGTTTTTCGGGAAGTCGCTCCGGAGGTACAGCCGTGGCGCGTGTCGATGTTTCCGTCATTCCATACATGAAGAACACGCGCGCCGGTGCAAGTCGTTGCGACAACTCGAGCAAGGCGTCGTGTCGGCAATGACTCCCCGAGATCGTGATCCATCGAAGCGCCGACAAGTCGTGCGCGGCCAGCGGCGCACGCTGCAGCAGCATGTTGATGTGATACGGGACCCCGCTGAAGGCGGTGATGCGCTGTTGTGAAAGCCGCGCGACGAAACCGTGTATGTCTTGAAAATCGTGCTCGAAAATCAAAGTCCCACCCGAGAACCACGTGGTGAGCATCACGCTCTTGCCATAGGTGTGAAACAAGGGAAGTACGAGTGCATAGCGATCATCCGCCGCCAGCGGTAAGTACTCCAAGATCGCTGAAGTGACGGCGCGTAGGTTCCCGTGAGAGAGCATCACACCTTTCGGCGCACCGGTCGTGCCCGACGTAAAGACGACGCAGGCGAGGTCGCTGTCGGAGGCAAGCGCCGGCTCAACGGGTTCGCCCCTCTGTGTTGCGGCTGCGAACAGGGCGTCGAACGAAAGCCACGCGGAGCCGATCGTTGCGTTCCAGTCAAGGTCCAAGGGAGAGATCACCACGCCGGGCGCAATGCGTCGCAACAACGCCGAGTTCTTCTCTGCCGGTTCCAACGGGTTGAGCTCGAAGACAGTCCGTCCCGCGGCGAGCGCACCCCACCATCCCAGCGTGTACTCGAGTGCGTTCGGCGCCACGATCGCTACCGGGCATCCAGAGGCGCTGCGCCGTCGAATCTCCGCGGCAACCCCCACGATCGAGTTCCACAGTTGGGTGTAGGTGAGCTGTCGTTCGCGATCGCGCACCGCCACTGCATGGCCACGCTCGCGGCACACACGATGCAACCGTTCGATCAGCGTGCCGTTCACGGTCGCCCCGCCAGTCGAGCCAAATACGCGGCCACCTCTTGGAATGTCCCGCACTCTTGATTGACGAAGAACATCGTCGCGTAAAAGCTGCTGGTCGCCAGCCATCCCACCACCATCCAGACTCGAGAACTCCCCAGTTGCAACCACTGTGTGGCGCGTGGCCAATACCGCGGGACGGCGAGAACGAGATAAATCGCAAGGCCGTTGATGGTCCAATACAAAAGCGTCAGTCCAACCTTCTCACCTTTGATCTCACTCCCGATCAACGCAAACAGGTGCATCAATCCGGAGGCCAACAATGCCGACATGATGCATTGGAATAGACCGCGCCGAGCGCGCATCAGCGGATAGAAGGTGAAGGTCAAGATCCATTCGCGATAAAGCAGATTCCAGCGCCGCCAGTGATCGTTTGGAGTGCAGGCCAGAAACCACGCGCCGAAGTTGTCGCGTATCGGAAGACCAGCCAATCGCAACAACCCGAGCGCCATGTTGTAACCAAAAACCAGATCACACGACAGTGCGATGTAGTTGAGATACGAGAAACCGAGCAGCGATGCTCCGATCGATTCTCGCCAGACAGTGGCATCCAGCCACTGATGCAGATGGAACGCGACACTGCGTGCCAGCATGGCGATCGTCAGTGCTCGGAGGGCAGGGACCAAGAGTGACTGCGGTTTGGATAGACCCAACTCGTCGGGCGAGAACACCGGTCCTTCCGTAAAGAGCCGTACGTGCAAGTAGCCAAGATGCCGGGCCAACCCGTAGCTCTGGTTTCCGGTCAGTGCATAGCAGGCGTACCAAAGGCAAACCGCGAACCCAACCGCGATATCAGGTCGTGCGAGTGTAGTGAATCCCAGCCACTGCGCGGCCAATCGGGTCAGTCCCACCAACGCGAAAACAGACACCAAACGGACCCAGCGGGGAACGACCGCGAGCTTGAGCCATGGGTAAGCGGCCGCGCAGACCCCCAAGAACAGCACCGCCGAGCCTGCGTCGATGAACCGTAGTCCGACCGCCGCTAGGAGCGCAGCCCCCGACAGCCCCCAGCCCCTCAGCGCTTGGGGCAGCAGCCAACTCGTTCAGCTACTACTCAAACATGATTTGGTGGACGA
>CAZAHQ010000113.1:0-9701 GCA_964484415.1 uncultured Acidobacteriota bacterium
GGACATTTGCGAAATGTGCAACAGCGCCTCGATGCCGGGCGCGATCTCGACGAACGCGCCGAACGGCATCATCCGCGTGACGCGACCTTTCACGACTTGGCCTTCGACAAACCGGTCGCCTGCGGTCAGCCACGGGTCTTGCGTGACCTGCCGCATGCTGGCCGCGATTCTCGGTTTGGGACCGTCGGCTTGAATCTCGGTCAGTTTGACCAGCACGTTGACACCCGGTTCGAGCACCGCTTTGACATCGTCTTGCGCACTCCAAGCCAACTCACCGGTCGGGATCAGCGCATGCAGTCCGCCGCCGATGTCAACGAACACGCCGAAGCGTTCGATCTTGATGACTTCGGCCTCGAGTTCTTGGCCAACTTGCAGTGTCGCGAGTAGCTCGCGCCGATGACGCTCTTGCTCCTCGCGCAGCAACGCCGCACGCGATAGCACCACGTCGCGCCCGCGCACCTCGATCACGCGAAAGCGGAAAGTGTGGTTGACATACTCGGCGAGCGGCTTGGACTGGCCAAGTTCCATCTGCGAGAACGGCACGAAGCCGCGCACGCCGCCGAGTTCGACGGTGAAGCCGCCCTTGTTCTCGCCACTGACCTTGCCTTCGACTGGGACTCCCGAATGACGCGCCTCATCGATTCGGGCCAAATCGAGCTTGTGTGCCGACAGTGCCCACGACAGTTCGATGCCCGATCCCGAGATGCGCGAGACCAAGAACTCGCCGCGATCGCCGACGCGCAGCTTGCCCAAGTCCTCTTGACGAACCTCATCCAACGACACCACACCCTCGCTGCGTTGACCGATGTCGACCAGGATCGATGAATCGCTGATCGCAACCACCAACCCCTCGACCCGCTCACCGGCGCGCACCGCGTCGAACTTGCGATCGCCTTGCTGGGCGAGCAGTTTCTCGAACTCGTCCGAGGAGCCACCGCCCTTCGGCAGCGATCGTCCTGGCCCTAGTCCACCGCGATGTTTCAGCGCCATGGTGCGTCCTTGGAAGCTGGCCCTGCGCCTACGGGCACGGAGCGAGCGAAACCGGTCGATCGGTTCCGGCACTGGTTTGGCCGTACGAACCTTCGCCGGCCGTGTTGCGAGCGACCACCACGAACGCGGCGTTGTCAGTGAGCGTGGCGAGCGTCGTCGATGTGCTGGTCCCGAGATCGGATTCGCAATCAGGCGTTGTGCTACCGAGCATCGGGAGCGAGTAACGGTACAACTTGTAGCGCGACGGCGCACCGCCGGTAAGCGGCGCCCCCCAACTCAAGCCGTATCCACCAACGACCTGTTCCACTTGCAGCGGCGTCGCACCGAGCCCGCTTGCTTCACCCGGCCGCGTGACCACCGGAGCACAAATGTACGATGTCGACTTCACCGTCACGTCGTCGATGAACCACCCGGTGGAGAGCACGCTAGTATCGCTCGCGAAGCGCCAGCGCAGTCGCACATTGCGGCCGGCGAGTGTGGAGAGATTCGCGCGAACCATCGTCCATCCGTTGGAGTCGCCACCCCACACGGGGCGCCCTGCCAGGGGCGAGGACGCACTCGAGCTTACCGATGCGCCGTAGCCGCCCTCCACGATCAAGGCACTCGCATCGACAAACGCACCGCCATCCAACGAGTACTCCAACACGCCGCCATCGTAGTTGTTTTCGGTGCGGTACTTGTGGAAGAACTTCAGCTCCGATTCGGCGGGAAGATTGTTCAGCGGCTGCATGATCAGCAGCGTGTCGGTGCGCACGTCGGCATCGGTCAAGAACCAACTGTGCGTGGGGCTGTTGGAGTCGCTGGTGACGATTGCCCACGTCAGCGTCCCCTCCAGTCGTTGCTGTGTCCAGCTACCGGTGCCTGCTTCGACGTTGTCTTGGAAGTTCGTATTCACTTGTGCTTGCCCAACACGCACGTTGAAGTTTGAGCTCCACGTTCCGGCGGGTGCGGCGGCGTTGTTGGTCATCGAGACCGGCACCAAGCTGCCGCAGCTCACCGTGTCAGCCAGGCTGAGCTGAAAGTGCGGTGCAAGGGAGCCGCGTATCGCGGCGTTCGGCACGTCGGGCCACACGGCAGCGTTGTCGACGATCGTGACCCCGCTCGCTGCGGTAGCGAGCGTGCCGCTCACACCCGTTGCCGAGGTGTTACCGACATTTGTAACGCTGGTCGGCAGCAAGAATGTCTCGCCAGGATCAGCGGCGCCGTTCGCGTTGCCGCTGCTGTCGTCGATGGTGTGGCTGTCGTACTTCAGGTCGGCGTGCGGCACGAGGCAGATCGAGTAGTCAAGACCGTCCAATGTTGTCGGCAGCAGGCTCTGCGGGTCGAGCCAGTCGCGCAGTCGCGTTGCGGCGGTGCCGCCGCCGATCCACGACACGTCGAGCTTCCCGTACTCGTCCCAGGTGCGGAGCGTGCAGGACGACTCGCCACCATGCAGTTGCCCGATGATCCTGCTGTTTTGATCGAACAGCGGCGATCCGGACGAACCACCTTCCGTGACACCTTGATCCCAACTCGGCACGCGCCAGTGATTGGAGCCCCATTGGCTGCCGTTGATGGTGCCGCTGTCATCGCGCGAGATCTTCTTGGCATCGCCGCTGGGATGATGAATACCGGTCGCTTGTGTTGCCGGTGACGTGGAGCGACTCCAGCCGTTGTAATACGGCGCCCATGCATCCGGCACCGCTTGGTTGAGTTCGATCAGCGTGAAGTCGCTCGCGCTCGAGGTCGAGCGGAACGTACCGCCGGCGATCTACTGAGCGGTCGAGGCACTGCCGCTGCCGCATGCACTGCGCTCGAAATTGAAGACCCACGTCATCGAGTTGAGCTCTGCTTGGGTGGAAAAACAGTGATGCGCGGTGAGCACCAACGGCTTGCAGTTCTGGGCAGTGTTGTTGATCAGCGATCCACTGCACCAATCCGAGCCGCTCTTCAGGTACATCAACGTACCGCGCTTCTCGTCCTGCCAATTGGCGCCCAACGGGCACATCACATCGATGTTGCAACTGCCGCTGTCGCCCAGTCTCTTCTCGCTGGCCTCGCCGAAGCCGCGAAACCCGTGACTCACGACGTTCAATTCGATGTTCGGAGCGACCGCCTGAGCCTGGCTGGGCCACAACAGCTCGAGCGTGACGCCATCTCCGATTACCGGACCGATCCACAACTGACCATGTGTCTGTTCATCCGCAGTGGTGTACGGACCGTACTGACTCGTGCGGGTGTCGTTGTAGGCCCAGAGCATCGCGCCTGGCACGGGCCGAAACACACCCAGCCCCAACATCAACCACTGCGCGCCATGCGATGACAGATGCACTCTCCAAACACGGGTTCCGTCCTCGAGGGTTTCCCAGGTGCCGGCACTCGCTGGCGTCAGGTGCACCTTGAGCGGGTGCCCCACGCGAAGCGGAGCACCCATGACCTGGGGCTTGTGCTCCGAGGCCAGCAGGTCGGCAGTCAGCATTGGCGCTTCGACACTGGCTATCTCGGCCGCAGGCCGCAGCGAGCGAACGGCCGATGGTGGCAACGGATCCGCCGAGGCATCGGTCAAGATCGTCAGACTCAGGCACAACCCGACCAACAGCAGCGCGACCGGTGACTTCATGGACTCTCCTCAGCCCCTCCCGGGCTGCGCAACCGCTGTTTGTACCGGTTTGATGTTGGAACTCCAAGCGTTTTCTTGCCCGGATCGGGCGAGCGAGTACCGCAGCGAGGCCACGCCGCTAAGGTCCAACAGCGCGGTGTTCATGGTTCGTCGGTGGAGCCGGCGACCACCGACTGGGCGTGGGCTCGAACGTGCCTCAAACAAGCGGCTCAGCTCTGAGGAGTAGTAGTGCTACGGTATCGCGCTATGCCCACACGTCGATGCTGGCCCGCATGCCTCTTGCTGTTGCCACTCCTCCTCTCGCCCGGCCCGTCGTACGGTGCTGACGCGCCGCGGATCTTGCACGGTCGCGTGCGAGACGATCAGGGCCGCGCCGTGTTCGGCGCCTCGATCCGCGCCGTCGCAGAAGCCTCATCCGATGACGCCGCGAGCAGCGGTGCACAAGCACTGGCCGAAGACATCTCCGATCGCAACGGCCGGTTCCGCCTGCGAATCGACCGCGACACGCCGCTCACTGTGGTGGTCTTCGCACCCGGTTTCGAAACACTGCGTCAACCTGTCGATCTGTCGATTGCAACACGATTGGAACTGCGCCTGAAAAGCGCCTATCGCGAGCAGGTCGATGTCACGGCCAGCACGCGACCGCGCCAGCCGGAGAGTGCGGAAAGCAAGAGTTGGATCGACGTGGCGGACGCACCGGCCGTTGCACTCGATGATCTGCTGCGCGGTTCCCCGTCCTTCAGCTTGTTTCGTCGTTCAAGCAGCCGGTTTGCGAATCCGACCACCCAAGGGGTGACATTGCGCGGCCTGGGATCCAACGGCGCCAGTCGCGCGTTGGTGTTGGATGACGGCATACCGATCAACGACCCCTTGGGCGGCTGGATCTACTGGAGTCGCATCCCGCGCCTGGATGTTGCAAGCGTCGATCTCCTTCGCGGTGGTGCCGCGGCGCGCTACGGCACACCGGCGCTCGGTGCCGCCGTCGAGATCAACCGCTTCGGCGCAAGACCGCGCGGCGCGGCGGTCGAGTTGTCGACAGGCGAATTGGGCACCGTCGACGGCGGACTGCGCGCCGGCCTGGCGCTCGGCGGCTGGGATCTAGGACTCGCCGCTGAATCGTTCGACACCGACGGCTTCGTATCGGTGGCGCCGGAAGAGCGCGGCAGCATCGATCGCGCGGTAACCGAACGACACACGACGATCGACCTCAACCTTCAGCGACGGTTCGAGCACGGCGGTTTGGTGGCGCGGTTCAATCACTTCGATGAATCGCGCGCTAACGGCACGCCGTTCCAAGCAAACCAGACCGACTCGTATTCGTGGTCGGTGGGCGGTGATCGCGAGTGGTCGCGCTCGGTAGCAACGGTGCGCGTCTACGACGTGCAGCAGGATTACGAGCAAACGTTCTCGGCGATTGCCGGCGATCGCAAGAGCGAGCGCCCGACACAACGGCAACTCGTCCCCTCGGAAGCGCGCGGACTGACCGCTACGTGGGCGACCGATCTCGGCCCGCCGCACGCCATTCTCACGATCGGCGTGCAGGGACGTGAGGTGCTTGCCGATAGTAACGAGACGTCGTTCGGGCCACCCCGACGCGTCACACGGTGGAGTGCTCGCCAACGATCGACCGGAGTCTCCGCCGAGTACGCACTTCCGTTGGCGACACGCTGCATGTTGCATGCGGGAGCTCGCTGGGAGCGGTGGCAGAACATCGATCCATCGCTGACGGTGAGTGTCAACGGCGGCCCGCCTCAGGGCGGCAGCTTGCCTGAGCGTCAAGCAACCAGCGTCGATCCTTACGGTACGTTGACCTGCGATCTGCCGGGCGGTTGGTCGGTCTCGGGCTCTGGGTACCGCGGCTTTCGTGCGCCGACGTTGAATGAGCTTTACCGCAGCTTTCGCGCCGGCAGCACGCTGACACAAGCCAATCCTGAGTTGACCGCCGAGTCGTTGGCGGGCGGCGAAGCGGCGCTTGCTTGGCGCGGCCACGGCGTCAGCGCACGCACCGTCGTTTTCTGGAACGAACTCAGCGATCCGGTGACCAACGTGACCGTCTCGGTGACACCGTCATTGATCACGCGCCAGCGCCGCAATGTCGGACGCATCCGCTCGCGGGGCGCAGAGTTGGAATTGGACGCGTCGTTAGGGCGCGGCTTCGATTGGTCGGTCTCCTACCTGTACGCCGAGTCGGAGGTGCAAGACAATCCGGCCGATCGAACCTTGGAAGGACTGCGTATCGCTCAGGTCCCGCGCGGCATCGTCACGACGCAGCTTCGCTGGCGCGGTGCCCATGGCACCACACTCTCGGCAACGGCACGCAACACCGGCCAAGCGTTCGATGACGATCGCAACACGCTGCCGCTGGACTCGTATCACAGCGTTGATCTGTGGGCCGCGCAGCGCATCGGCCACGGTGTGGAACTGTTCGTAGCCGGCGAGAACGTCGGCGATTCGCGGATCGAGGTATCGCGCACACCGGTGACGGCGCTGGGGTCGCCGCGCCTGTTGCGGTTTGGACTGCGCTGGGAATCGACGCGCTGACGCATCTGGAGCGCGTCGACAGTTATCTCCAGTGCGGTCAGCGGCAACGCGCCTATCATGCCGGCATGAAACGACCGCGACGATCATCAAGAGGCCTGAGTCTTTTGGCACTTCTCGGTACTGCGGCAGCTTGGCTTTCCTGTTCGGCCTGCTCGAGGCCGGCACCGCCGCACGGTTACGAAGTGCTGGTAACCAGCGAGACCGGTGGAACGCTCACCATCATCGACGGCGAGTCGCTCAAGGTCAGCGCCACGATCGAACTCGGAAAACGGCCTCGCGGCGTGCAGGTGTCGCGCGACGGATCGCTTGCTTACGTCGCATTGAGTGGTTCGCCCTTGGCGCCTCCCGGTGTCGATGAGAGCACCTTGCCCCCGCCCGATCGCGAGGCCGACGGAATCGGCGTGGTCGATCTGCGCGAACGCCGGCTGGTGCGCACGATGCGTGTCGGTGTCGACCCTGAGCAGTTTGCCTTGAGCCTTGACGGAAAACGGTTGTTCGTCGCCAACGAGGAGGTCGGTCTGGCCACGGTGGTCGAACTCGAGAGCGGCAACATCGTGGCGTCGATTCCAGCCGGCGGCGAACCCGAAGGTGTCACGCTCTCGCCCGACGGCACGCGCTGTTACGTCACCTCGGAATCCGATGGCACGGTGACGATCATCGATACAGCGGCACTGACCGCGGTCGCGACCGTCGCGGTTGGGCCACGACCGCGAGGTGTGGTGTTCACCAGCGATGGCCGGCGCGCCTTCGTCAGTTTGGAAAATGATCGTGCGATTGCGGTGCTCGACACGGCACAAGCCGCGGTGGTGTCGCGCATCGCGGTGCCTGGAGAGAAAAGCAGGCCGATGGGATTGGTGCTTTCGCATGATGACCGCACGCTGTACGCGACGACGGGGCGAGGCGGTCAGCTCGCGGTGATCGATGTGGCGTCAGGGCAGATCACACGCGAGGTGCCGGTTGGCGATCGCCCCTGGGGCGTTGGCCTTTCCCCCGACGGCAGCACGGTGTTTACCGCCAACGGACCAGCCGACACCGTGACCGCTGTTGCCACCAACGCAAGTTTCGCAATTCGCGGACAGGTCCCGATTCCGGGCCGCCCCTGGGGTATTGCGATCCGCCCTGCGCGCTAGTTCACGAGATAGAAGTGCGTCAGCCCATCGTTGAGCACCGGATCGTCGAAACTGATCGAGGGTTGTTTGTCGACGAGCGTGGTCTTGTTGACGCGAAATCGCACATCGTCGGCTCGGCGCAACGTGTACGGGGCGGCATTGCTGCTCCACTCCAAGTGCACCGCACTGAGAGCTTTCGTCAACGTCAGTTGAGCCGGCGGTGCACCGAAGGCGATGATGTGGCCGTCGCGCGTGCCGACATAGATCTGACTACGCCCGGCGCCCGGCTGCGTGAACTTCGACGCCGTGCCGATGGCGCCCGTGAACTTCAGCGTCAACACGTTTGAAACCGGCACGGCGCTGTAGGCCCGCAACTCCGAGCTGGTTCCCGATCCATCCAACGTGCGTTGCAACCAGACCAACGCGGAACCGTTGGTCGTTCCATCGCTGGTGACGATCGCCGCGCTGCTGCCGAACCCCATGTTGTCGGCTGAACCTCCCGAACTCGTGAGCTGCGGTTTGTTGGCTCCATCGACCCCGTAACGATAGACACGCAGCGGTGCACCGCTGCTCGGGATGTAGATGTAGCCGCCATCTCCGGGCCACACGGTCGGTTTGGCCCACACGCCACCCGAGAACTTGCCCAATCGCTGCACCACCTTGTCGCTACCCGACGTACCCTGCTTCAATCCGCCCAGCGCATCGCGGTCCATCAGGTACACGTACCCTTCCTTGCCCGACTGGACCAACAGGTTGCGCACCACCGACGTGCCGAAGTACGCCGACGGCAACCCCGCTGGACCGCACGATCCCAGATCCTGATCGAACAGGTCGAGTTGGTTGGCATTGCTGGGCGAGAAGAAGTCTTTCGCCAACAGCGATCCGTTGGTTTGCACGTCGACGCGCTCGACACACTCACCGCAATTCCCGGGCGGTGATGTACCGGGCGTCGCTGTCGTTTGTGCGCCACCGTTGCCGGTGGTGAAGAAGATCCGCCCGCTGCCGTCCGAAACTGGACCGCCTCCTGCGTGCCAGATGGCGGCGCCAGCCTGACCTGCGGTCGCACGGGTGGTCCAGCGGGTCGTGATGGCACCCGATGTATTCACGCCGACCAACCAGCCTTGATACGTGCCGAAATCGCAGTGCGATCCGAAGGCGGCGTACACCACGCCATCCATCAACAAAAGACCGGGGCGATTCATCTGCCGGAACGAATCGAAGTTCACGGTCGGGCTGTTCTGGGCCGCTCCCTGGATCTTCACGGGAAATCCGGCGCGCTCGGCACCCGTCAACAGATCGAGCGCGTGCATGAAGTTGGCCGGTGAGCCGGCATCGTATGTCTTGCTCACCATGTAGGCAGTGTTGATATCGTCGTCGATCACCGGCGTTCCGGTAACGCCGAACGACGGCGTGAGATCGTTGCAGCCGCTGTCGCTGGGATTCCAGGGGACGCCAAGCTGCTTGGACCACAACACCGCGCCGGTGTCGGCATCGATGCTGTACACCCAGTTGGTTTCGGTCGCGACGAGCACCTGCCCGTTGGCGTAGAGCGGTTGCGCGTAGACCTGTCCGTTGATCGGGACGTTCCATCGCTGTCCAAACGACCCGCCGCTAACGATCGCTGGCGTGATGAACCCTTCGGCCGGGTACCAGCCGGTGCGCATGTCATCGCCGGCGTTGGTTACGTTCCCTGCACGGGCCGTCGACAGGGCAGCCGCGCTGAGCAAACCGAGACCTATCCATAGGTAACGCGTGATCCCCGATCTCTTCATCGATCTGCTGCCTCCACAGACGCCCGCGGTTCGCGGCCCGTGTCGTGTACGCGGGGCGCGGGCCGAAGTCAATCGGAAGTTGAGGGGTCTCCGCCGGTTGGCGGATCGGTGAGCAGGGCCACTTCAGGCCGCCTCGCCCCCTGGATGGCGCCGGGTACGGTCTCGAGAATCCGCAGACCGCATGGTCCACCTACGCGCCTTCTGAGCCCTGCGCCGGGTCGGTTCGCGACACTGCGGCGTTTATCCAATACATATGTCAACCCCACAGGGCGTACTTCTGAGCTAGCTTGCCGGTTGCAATTTTGGGAGCAACTCCATGAGAGCGTTTTGGACGTCATTGACTGGAAACCCGATCAGCCTGATCGGTTCGGCAATTGCAACGGCTGCAGCGATTCTGTTCTTCACCTTCTTCGGGTTGCAGTTGTTCGGTGCCGAGATGGGGCCCTATAGCGGCATCTTGGCGTTCGCGGTCCTGCCGGCCGCCCTGGTCCTTGGCCTGCTACTGATTCCATTGGGAGTATGGCGGCAGCGACGCCGGCAACGGGCAGCCACCAAACGAGGCGAGGCGTTTCCGGTCATCGATCTCAACAAGCGTCCTGTGCGCGACATCGCCCTCGCGTTCATAGGGCTGACCGTGGTCAACATCGCGATCCTGAGTGCCGGCAGCTATCAGGCGGTTCACACCATGGA
>CAZAHQ010000114.1:0-9687 GCA_964484415.1 uncultured Acidobacteriota bacterium
TGGGCGACGGCTTTGACGGTGGTACCGATGAACGTGAGCATTTCGCGCAGCCTATCGTAGTTGGTGTGCCGGAGACGGAACCAGGTGTTCACATGCCAGCCTTTGTCCATCGGCTGCGTCGGGGAACCTGGGTCGGGCACCTCGAACTCGATCAGATGTTCGCCGCACAGGCGGCGCACCTCGTCCAAACCGAGGTGATGTAAGTAGCGTCCGTCGCGATTGGGCCGCACCTGAACCGAGCCGGTCGCGAATCGCCGCGTCGGCACGCCCGAGTTCTTTCCGTGGAGCACAGCCTCTGCCCATGCACCGTAGAGATCGAATTCGTTCCCCGCTTGGTGCATGTCCCAGATCCGCTCGCCTGCGGGGCGCACACCGATCTCTCCGATCTTCAATCCCTTGCTGCCGAAGAACCACTCCATGTGTGTCGCTCCGCGATCGATCCCCAAGACCTCGATCAAACGGGCACCTACCCTGCGTAGATCTTTGTATCCCGACTCATCGACTCGATTGGTGCACGCAATCTGCGGTGCAATGCGCCGATCCTGGATCGCCTCCAAGCATCCCGGATAGTAGTGAGCGATGAACTCGTGCGCCGGCTTGCCGGCGACGGTTACCGTGTCGTAGAACCCCTCATGCCCGTCAATGAACTCCTCGGCGATGATCGATCGACCGGGCTCGCCTGGTTTCAGCTTCCCCAAGACCACCTGCAACTGCTTGTCATCATCGACGCGGTAGGTGTGCAGCGTGCCGAAGCCATCCCGCGGCTTGAGCACGATCGGATACCGCTCGCGCTCCACAAAAGCTCTGATATCGGCCTCGCTCGAAACAGCCGCGGAGGCCGCACACGGGATGCCATGGGCACGCATCACGTCCTTCATCGCCTGCTTGTCACGGCACAGCGTGGCCTGCTCTTGGGTCAACCCTGGAAGACCCAGCACCGAGCGAAGGTGTGCCGCAGGGCCGATCAGCGGCTCGTCGACCGTCTCGATCCGGTCGATCGGCCGCTTCTGATCAAGCTCGCGAACGGCGGCAAGCATCTCCTGGCCATCGAACAGACTCTTGACCTGGTGATAGGCGTCCAGCACCTGCTTCAGCTCGGGAACGAGGCGACCTATGGGCGCATGACCGATCGCACTCACCTTGGCCCCCGATCGCTTGAGGCTATCGATGAAACGCCGGTTGTAGACACTGGTCTCAGGGGCAACGAAAAGGACGTGCATAGCGCACTAGGATACTGGCGCTACACCGCGGGCGGGAAACTCGTTAACGCGTTCTCGAGCGCGCCGACCCCAACTGCGCTCAGCTGTGGGTCGAACGGCGTCACACGATCACCCGGCACGATCCAGTCCAAGCGTTCGAGTCCCAACGCCTCGATCATCGCGTGCGCCCCACGCGGGGGCCGCAGCGGGGTGGCGAGTTGAAACACGAATCCATGGCGCCGCCCCGCTCGCACCGCGAGAAGATCGATGCGGCCACCGGTATAGCTGGCCCAGTGGTACCGCTCCCCGTCGCTCAGCGAGAGCGCGGCTGCAACCTGCGTCGCCGCAAACCACTCCCATGACAACCCGACCTTCGGATGACTTCGCAGATCGGTGGCTGCCTGAACGCCAAGGAGCGCGTGCAGCAAGCCTGTGTCCCGCACAAAGACGCGGGCGGCGCTTCGCTGTCGCTGCGCGATCGGTGCGCGCCACGCGGGAAGCTGGTCGATCAGCAACAGATCGGACAGCACCGAGCGCCAGCGCTCGGTCGTGGTGTGAGCCACACCCAGCGCCCGAGCAAACTCGGAAGAGTTCCAAAGCTGCCCGTGCGCGTGAGCCAACATGGTCCAGAAGCGGCGCAGCGAATCAGGCTCGGAACGCCGCGACTGCGAGAGTGGAATCGTATCGAGCGCTTCTTGCAGGAATCGACGGCGCCACATCGCACTGTCGGCATCGCTGCTCGCCAGATAGGATAGCGGCAGGCCTCCCCGAAACCACAGCGTTGGGGCGCTTGACGCTGGGCACTCGCCGAGTGTGAATCCTCCTACCGTGCGGGTCGGCAACTGGGCCAACGATTCGGGCAACGCGGCGGCCGACACCGCGCTCAGAAAAAGTACGCGACCGCTGAGGCCGTGACGTTCGCGAAGCAGATGCTCGACCACCTCGGGGGCAGACTCGACGCTGTCCACGATCAGGAGATCGACGGGAGAGTCGAGCCCTCCCCCCGGCGACCGAAGCGTCTCGCGTTGCCGGGGGTCACCAAGATCGAGGGTTCGCGTCGTCCCCCGGAAGATCGCCGCGACCTGTCTCCCCAGAGTCGAGAGCCCACAGGCGCGCGGCCCCACCACCAAAGCTGCTGGAGGTTCTTGAATCAGCGTGGCGATGCGGGTCAGGAGTGAGGCACGGTTGATCATTGGGATGAGCACGAATATTGGGTGCATGACACTCAATTTTCAACAGCACCGCCAAAACAGGGTGATTTCCCGTAGCCTGTTGTCTCGCAACACCTCAAATTCCGTCGCGGAGGAGATACCTGAATGTGCGGGATCGTCGGATACGTCGGAACCCAAAACGCGACTCGGATCCTGGTCGGAGGACTTCGTCGGCTCGAGTACCGAGGCTACGACAGTGCCGGGGTGGCCTTGCTCGTCGACGGAGCGTTCAGCCTGCGTCGCACGCCGGGCAAGTTACGCGACCTGGAGGCGGTCCTGGATCGAGACCCGGTCGTCGACGCGCATCAAGGGATCGGCCATACCCGCTGGGCAACGCACGGCCGGCCGACCGAAGAGAATGCGCATCCTCATCGCGATCCTGCCGAACAGGTCGTGCTAGTTCACAACGGCATCATCGAGAACTATCTCGAGCTGAAGAACGAGTTGTTGGCAGAGGGAAATCGGTTCTCGTCGGAAACCGACAGCGAGGTCATCGCTCACCTCGTCGCCCGCGAACTCGAGAAGCAGGGCACCACGCTCGAGCAGGCGCTGATGAGGGTTACGCAGCGACTCGCAGGGATCTACGCCATCTGCGCGATGCACAAGAACGAACCCGGGAAGATCGTCGGTGCGCGAGTCGGACCGCCGTTGGTGGTTGGGGTTGGCGAGGGGGAGAGTTTTCTCGCCTCCGACCTTACGGCGCTGCTGGAGCACACACGTGATGTTGTTTTCTTGGAAGATCACGAAACCGTCGTGCTGACCGCCAAGGGAATCACGCTCTACGGTGCCGACGGCCGGCTCAAGCAGCACAAGGTCTCACGCATCAACTGGGACCCGGTCGCGGCAGAAAAGGGCGGATTTCGTCACTTCATGCTGAAGGAAATCCACGAGCAGCCGCGAGCCGTCAACGACACGCTCGCTGGGCGCATTTCGCTCGATCGCGGCGAGGTCTTCTTCTCCCAGGAGGAGTTCCCGCTCACCGACGCTGATCTCAACGCGGTCGATCGCATGTGCCTCGTGGCGTGCGGCACCAGTTGGCATGCGTCGTTGGTCGGCAAGTTTCTGATCGAGAAGTTGGCAGGACTGCCGGTGGAGGTCGATTACGCCTCGGAGTTCCGGTACCGCGAGCCGCTGATTGGCCCCAAGACGCTGATGACGATCGTGACGCAATCGGGTGAAACGGCCGACACCTTGGCCGCGCTTCGCGAGGCTAAGCAGCGTGGGTCGCGCTCGGTGGCGATTTGCAACGTGATGGGCTCGACCGCGACGCGCGAAGCGCACGGCACGATCCTCACGCACTGCGGCCCCGAGATCGGCGTTGCATCGACCAAGGCCTTCACGGCACAGTTGATCGCGTTGTACCTGTTGGCGTTGCGGATCGGCGCCGCGCGCGGGCGACTGACTCCCGATCAGGTCCGCGAACACCTCACCGCACTGGCACATGTTCCGAGTTGGATGGAACGGGCCCTCGAATGCGACGAACAGATTCAAGAGGTGGCGCGTTGCTACAAGGACGCCAGCGACTTTCTGTATCTGGGCCGAGGAATCAACTATCCGATCGCGTTGGAAGGTGCGCTGAAGCTGAAAGAGATCAGCTACATTCACGCGGAAGGATATCCGGCAGGTGAAATGAAACACGGCCCGATCGCACTGATCGACGCCGACCTGCCGACCGTGGCACTCGCCCCCAAAGACTCGTTGATCGAAAAGATGCTGGCCAACATGGAGGAAGTGAAGGCCAGAAGCGGAAAGCTGATCTGCATCACCACGGTCGGTAACACCGCGATGGAGGCCAAGGTCGATCACACCCTCTACATCCCGAATGCACCGCCGTTGATCGTGCCGCTTCTGATGGTGGTGCCGCTGCAGTTGTTGGCGTACCACATCGCACTGCTGCGCGGCTGCGACGTCGATCAGCCCCGAAATCTGGCCAAGAGCGTCACCGTGGAGTGACGCGAGGACAGGCCGTTCGCCGGACCAACGCCACCCGCCCGACGGCAGGTGGCGTTTTTTTGTGATGACGATGCATTGGGCGGACGGCATCAAGTTGTGATTGGCTCGCCGAGTTCCTCCCTTACAATGCCCGTCACATGAACGCATCGGTCCCGTCTCTGAGTCACCTCAATCCACAACAACGCATCGCGGTCACCCATGGGGAGGGGCCGCTCTTGATCCTTGCCGGAGCCGGCTCGGGAAAGACCCGCGTCATCACGCAACGCGTCGCTCACTTGGTGGGCGTGATGAATGTCGATCCACGTGAGATCGTCGCGGTGACGTTTACCAACAAGGCCGCCGGAGAAATGAAGCAGCGAATCGAGTCGCTGCTGGGGCATGACATCAGCGGGGCGTACGTCGGCACATTCCACGCGTTCGGGCTCAAGTTGCTGCGAGCGCACGCCATCGAAGCAGGGTATCCACCCGGTTTCGTGGTCTACGACAGCGCCGATCAACTGGCGCTGGTCAAACAGGGCCTGGCGGAAAATCATGCCGACGACAAGTCATTCCCCCCGCGGCAGGTTCTCACCGCCATCTCACGATTCAAAAACCAACTGATCGACCCCGAGTCGGCGCTGGCCCAAGCCCGCTGGCCGCACGACAAACTCTACGCCAACGTGTACAGCTACTACGAGGCAGCGCTCAAGCGCTCAGCGGCGATGGACTTCGACGATCTGCTGGTGCAGCCGATTCGGTTGCTGAGGCGCCGCCCGGAACTGGCCGAGCGCTATGCCTCGCGCATCAAGTGGCTGTTGGTCGACGAGTATCAGGACACCAACCCGTTGCAGTACGCCCTAATCCGTTTGCTCGCCGCCAAACACCGCAACCTCTGTTGCGTCGGCGATGAAGACCAGTCGATCTACGCGTTCCGAGGCGCCGATATTCGCAACATTCTCGACTTCGAACGCGACTTTCCCGACGCCACCATCGTCAAGCTCGAACAGAACTACCGCTCTACCGGAACGATCTTGGCGGCAGCCTCCAGCGTGATCGGCAACAACAAGAGCCGCCACGAGAAAACGTTGTGGACCGAAAACCCACGCGGCGAGCCGCTCACGGTACGTGTCTGCCAGGACGATCGGAGCGAAGCCGACTTCGTGGTGATGGAGATGCAACGCCGCAGCTCGGCTCTCGGATTTTCACTCGACGAGGTCGCTGTGCTGTATCGCACCAACGCCTCCTCCCGCTTGGTCGAAGACCGCCTCACCGCGCGTGGGATCGGCTATCGAGTCGTTGGCAGCGTTCGTTTCTACGAGCGCAAAGAGATCAAAGACCTCGTGGCCTGGGTGCGCCTGTTGGTCAATCCCGACTCCGATCAGGACTTCATGCGCGCGGTCTCCACACCACCGCGCGGGATCGGTGACGGCACGCTCAACGAGGTCTCCAAGCGGGCCGCTGAGGAACGGGTCTCTCTCATCACCGCATGCCGTTCGCTACTCGCACGACCAGGCGGCGTGACCAGCCGCACCATCAAGTCGCTCACCGGTTTTCTCGAACTGATCGACCGCCTCACAGAGATGGCCAAAGACGGCGCGGCAGCCGAAGCTCTGCAACTCGTACTCGAAGAAATCGATTACCTGGGATATCTCGAGAAGGCGTATCCCAACGATCACACCGATCGCCAAGAGAACCTCGACGCCCTGGTCAACGCCGCGAAGGAATACGACGAAAGCGGCGTCATCGACGGTCTGCGCGGGTTTCTCGATCGAATCTCGCTGCGCAGCGATACCGACGACACCAAAGGGGGCCACGGGCCCACGCTGATGACTGTGCACTCCGCGAAGGGACTCGAGTTCGGTTTGGTGTTCATCGTCGGGATGAACGAGGGGTTGTTCCCTCACTCGATGGCGGAAGGCGAAAAAGAGATCGAAGAGGAGCGCCGTTTGATGTATGTGGCGCTGACGCGCGCCGAGCGCTCTGCCGTTCTGACCTCAGCCCGTTTCCGCTACCACTTCGGGAAGGCGACATACGCTGAGCCGTCGCCGTTCCTCGATGAGATCCCGGCCGAGCTCAAAGTCGAATCACGCGAGGGGGGCTTCACAGAGGATCAGTCACGCGCACCGCTGGGCAGCAGTGTTTCGAGTTTCGGCCGAAGCGGCAGCGGGTTCAACGACCGCCACACGCCAACCGCGGCGGCAGGTGTTCGCCGCCCTGCCACCACCAGCGAACGAGCGGTCGTGTACGACGCCGATAGCGGCGAAGGCTCGGGATATCGCATCGGGATGCGCGTGGTACACCCGTCGTTCGGCCCTGGTGTCGTACTTGGCGCCAGCGGCAAGGGGGACCGCCTGACACTCGACATCAGCTTTCAGCGTGGTGGCCGGAAGAAGATCCTGCCGCGCTACACACAGTTGGTCACGGAATGAAGCACGCCGCGTGGTATTGTCTCTTTCTAGGGTGGGGTGTTGCTCGTGCCGACCCGCCTCTAACTTCCGAGCGGGTCTTGGTGCTACGCGCTGACGACTACGTGTCCGGCTCGGTGGTCACCAGTGGTACGGGGCGCGCACTCTGGAACGGAACTCATGCGGCGCTGATAAAGCGCGGCGCCTCAGCACGAGCGGCAGAGGCCGCCTCGCTCGTGCGCGGTGTCGACGAAGCCCGCGCGAACAACTGCACGCTAATCGCCGTACCCGAGTTCACCGGATACAAGACGAGCAAGAAAGAGCTGAAGATCGGGGTTCGCGTCGTTTGGTTCGACCTGGAGCGTGTCGAACGTGCGCGCTGCGAGCAGAGCCAAAAGATCGCCGTCGAAAAAGGGAAAGACGCTCTCGACAGCGCGCTGCTGCAGACAACGCTCGACGAATGCATCGGGCAGGTCTACGGCGCCGTGGCTGCAATACCGACCAATGCCGCCTCCACGTGGCTCATCGCGCGCTACGACATGATCTACGGTACGCCCGCCGATCCAGAGGATGATCACAAACCCAGACTAGGCGACTCCGCGTCGACCGACTCACAGGTCCTGGCGGCCCTCGAATCCGGCCGATCGGTGGTTGTCTCCCGTCGCTACGAACTCGGCAGCCGATTGGTCCAGCGATTCGAGTCGTACCCAGCAGGCATTGCTGTGGAAGCAGAAGCCGAGATCGCCGATATCGAGGTCGGCGTCCGATTGCGCACACGGCTGGAGGATCGGGCGATCGAAGCGCTCCTCGATGCACTGCGCAACCACGGCACAGCGGTGCCCGACATGGCGCAACTCGGCGTCCCCGCATCGGATCCGCTCGATCGCATCATCAGCGTGATCCCGATCGTGCTTCCCGCGATCAAGCTACCGGGGAGACATGAACACGACGGTGGAACAGGACTCCCAAGGGCTTGGGCGCGCCTCGACGTAGCCGCCAACGGAACGGTGCAGGAAGCGGTGGCGCTCGACGGGAAGCCGTCACCGGCGCTCGAACTGGTCAAACGCGATGGGTGTACGCCCGGAGCGCGCGCCGGACAACCACAAGCCATGCATGTCATCGTTGCGATCGCTGACTACGGTCCGAATCCGAAAAACTAGTCCACTTCCCCTTCCTCCGGCTCCGCGAAGAAGAACTCCTCTGCACACTTCTTGTCGCAGAACACCTTCCCTGCGCGCTTGTACTGATGCAGATCGCACAGTCGTGAATGGCACATCTGACAAACATGCAGCCGACCGAACTCGGGTTCGACGCCGCATACCTTGCAGACGTTCAGCGGGCTCATCAGGCTACCTCTTTGGGCCGAACAACTTTCGCAGAGCACGGAAACGATAGTCGAAGATCTGCTCCACTTGGGGCGTCACGAATGGACGATGCACAAGCCACCCGAGCGGTGATTCGTAGTCGACCCGATCGAACATCACGCACCCCTCCCCATCAATCTCGAAGCGATGTTCGTGAACCCAGAGCCGGTAGGGACCCCGAAGCTGGGAATCGACGAACCGGGATGGAGGCTCCCAGACCTGGATCTCGGTTCGCCACCGGATCGGCACGCCGTAAAGTGAGAGCCGATAGTCGATCAGCGCTCCGACCCTCATCTCGAGCGGGCCGGGGGTGAGCACCCGGAACTTCAGCCAAGGGGGCGTGATTCGTTCCAGATTGAGGGCATCCGCGAAGAACGGGAACAGATCGTCCCGGCTGCGATCAAATCGCTGGACCCGCTCCAACCGTTCCGGCATGCGGCTATTGTGCCCGCCCCTTGAGACCAGCGAGGTATTTCGTGGACACCTACCGCGGTTTGACGCCTGGAGGCGAGCCCCCTACCATCCCCCAGCTTTTCGACGCACGATTCCGGCAGCCCTACGGCGGTGTAGCTCAGTGGTAGAGCACGCGGCTCATAACCGCGGAGTCCCGGGTTCAAATCCCGGCACCGCTACCATCCCCCGCGGGCCCCAGCGATGAATCGATCCCCAAACGACTCACTCCTCCCTCTCGCGCCCCGTCCCTTGCTGGACGAGATCACCCGTGACCCCGGACCGCCCGCGGGCAGCACGATCCTGGTCGCGGTCTCCGGCGGAGGGGACTCGGTGGCGCTGCTGCATCTACTGGCCGCCTTGTCGGGGGGACGCGGTTGGAGGCTTGCGGTCGCCACCCTCGATCACGGACTAAGAGCGGAGGCCGGTGCGGCCGACTGCCGGTTTGTGCAGGAGCTTTGCGATCGTCTGAGCCTGCCGATCTGCTCCGGACGGCATCCGATCGACCCGCCACCGCAAGGCTCGGCAGAAAGCGCCGCACGCCGCGTTCGATATGCATTTCTGCACCGGGTGGCAGCGACACACGGCGCGATGGCCATCGCGCTCGGCCACACACAAGACGATCAAGCCGAAACTCTCCTATATCGACTCGCGCGCGGCACGGGAACGCTCGGGGCCGGGGCGATGCATCGCTGGGCGCCGCCGCTTTGGAGGCCCTTGCTGCGGGTGCGGCGTGAAATACTGCGGCAGTTTCTGCGCGATGCGAACCTGCCGTGGCGTGAGGACGCGACCAACAGTCAACGCGGCACGGCACGAAACCGAATTCGCCTCGATCTACTGCCCGCCCTAGGTGGCGCACTCGATCGCGACGTCACGGCTGCATTGGCGCGCGCCGCCGAGTTGGCGCAAGACGATGAAGCACTGCTCGAGTCACAAGCCCAAGAGGCCGCCGCGTCGGTGCTGATCAGATCGACCGAGCACGAAGTGGTTCTCGATCGCAAGCGGCTGCTGCAGTTGCCACTCGCGCTTTCACGTCGCATCCTGCGCGCCTCATGGCGGCGGCTCGCCGGTGATGAGTTGGCGTTGGACGCCTCGCATGTATCGGCGCTCTTGGCCCTGGCACGTG
>CAZAHQ010000115.1:0-9682 GCA_964484415.1 uncultured Acidobacteriota bacterium
TGATCATGAGTTGGAGTACCGGACCGTGGCCGCCGATGGTCGGGTGGTTTGGCTGCGTGATCTGATCCAAGTCATCAAGAACGGCGAAGGAGATCCCATCGGAATGGTCGGCGTGATGCTTGACATCACCGAGCAACGTAACGCCGAGACGAAGTTGCAACTCTCAGAGGAGCGCTTTCGCAGCATTTTTCACAATGCTGCCTACGCGATGTGTTTCATCGGTGTCGACGGTGCGATTCTCGACGCGAATCAGGCGATGGCCCAGATGCTCGGTTACGACTCGCCGGACCGACTTCTCGACTTGAACGCCTTTGAGGACGTCTACCGGGATGCCGACGAGTATCGCCATTTGCTGACCCAGATCTCCGATAGTCGTTCGACCCCGTATGCCGATGTCGAGTGGAAACGAGCCGACGGGCGGTCGCTCTCGGTGCGCGTTACCGTCCGCCCCGAACGCAACGCCGGCGGCGACGTGGTGGCGTTCGAGATGATCTCCGAGAACCTCACCGATCGCCGAGCGCTCGAGCACCAGTTGCACGAAGCGCAGAAACTGGAAGCGATCGGACGCCTGGCCGGCGGCATCGCCCATGATTTCAACAACCTTCTGACGGTTATCTCAGGCTATGCGGCTCTGCTGCAGGAGCGGCTCGGGGGCGACGACGGTTCGCTGCGTTACGCCGATGGAATCGTGCGAGCCTCGGAGCGGGCCGCCGCGTTGACGCAACAGCTTCTCGCCTTCGGACGCCGCCAGGTGCTGCAACCGAAGGTCGTGCAGATGAACGGCGTGATCGCCGATCTGGATCGAATGCTGCGTCGATTGATCGGCGAAGATATCGAGTTGGTGACTTTGCTCGATCCCGCCGCATCTCCGGTCCGCGTCGACCCTGCTCAGCTCGAGCAGGTCGTGATGAATCTCGTGCTCAACGCCCGCGATGCCATGGAGGGCGGTGGATCGGTCACGCTGCAGACACGAAACGTCACACTGAACGCGGCCGATGTCGAGGACCGGGTGGGGTTGAGCCCTGGCATGTACGTGCAGCTAAGCGTTTCGGACACCGGGCGAGGCATGGACAACGAGACGTTGCGGCACATCTTCGAGCCGTTTTACAGCACCAAACAACCCGACAAGGGAAGTGGTCTGGGGCTGGCGACGGTCTACGGGATCGTGCGGCAGAGCGGAGGTCACATTGCGGTGACCAGTGAACCTGGAGCCGGGTCACAGTTCACGATCTACCTGCCCAAATGCCTCGATCCGATTGCGGCCGCGCCACCGGCCGAGCCCGCGCGCGAGGCGCCGCGCGGTACTGAGACGGTTCTGGTCGTCGAGGACGAGGAAGCGGTTCGATCGCTGACCTGTCAGGTGTTGCGCTCCAAAGGGTACGCTGTCCTGGAAGCGCGGCATGGGGCCGACGCACTGGATGTCGTCACCAATCATCCACAGCCAATCCAACTGCTGCTGACCGACCTCGTGATGCCCCAGATTGGTGGCAAGGAACTCGCTCAGCGGTTGATGGCCGACCGCACCGACCTACGCGTGCTCTATGTCTCCGGCTACAGCGACCAGATTCTCTTCGGCGCAGAGGATCTGGGGTCGGCAGCGACATTCCTGCAAAAGCCGTTCTCGCCGGACCGCCTCGCGCGCAAGGTGCGCGAGATCCTCGATCGTCCGATCGTCTGAACGATTGACTTAAGGCCGGGGTCTTCATACCTTGAGCGCCCCCCGGGCCGACCGGGGTGTCCCCCGCCTCTCCGCGGGCGGGGCCAGGGAGCGAGGGGTCATGGAAAGCGCTACGCCTCAGGAAGCGGTTAGAGAGTTTCGGCCCTATATCTCGCCGGAACAGAACGTCGCGGAGTTCACGCTCAAGTCGATCGTACTGGGCGCCTTCTTTGGAGTCGTGTTCGGTGCCTCTACGGTGTACCTGGCACTCAAGGCCGGCCTCACGGTATCGGCCTCGATCCCGATCGCGGTGCTAGCGATATCGATTGGCCGCAAGGTCTTCAGGACGACGATCCTCGAAAACAACATCATTCAAACAGCCGGATCGGCGGGGGAGTCGATCGCCGCCGGTGTGGTGTTTACGCTCCCGGGTTTCCTTTTCCTCTCGGCCGACTCCGGCGGCGCCGACTTCTTCCGCTACTGGACGATCTTCACGCTGGCTTTGATGGGCGGAATCCTCGGTACCTTGATGATGATCCCGCTGCGTCGTTCGCTGATCGTCAAGGAGCACGGCGTCTTGCCGTACCCTGAAGGCACGGCCTGCGCATCGGTGCTGATTGCGGGAGAGAAGGGCGGGCAGTTCGCGCGCACCGCGTTCCTCGGCGTCGGAGTCGCGGTGACATACGCGGTGATGCAAAAGGTGTTTCGGATCATTGCCGAGACGCCGGCCAAGGTATCGTCGCAAGCGAGCAAGTACTTCCCCTCTGCCACCGTCAACGCCGATATCACACCGGAGTACCTCGGTGTGGGGTACATCATCGGCCCCAAGATCGCAGGGGTACTGGTCGCCGGCGGTGTGATGGCTTGGTTGGGGTTGATTCCGCTCTTGGCCGCCTTGGTGCCGGGCGACACGATCGCCACGCAACTCAACAAGTTGGGACTGCTCAAGGATCTCGCCGCGCCCGGCGCCTACGGTTGGGACCCGGCAACCCATTCCTTCGGCGATACAGCAAATGCGGTTTATCGCGCGTACGTGCGACAGATCGGTGCCGGTGCGGTAGCCGCGGGCGGTTTCATTACGCTGCTCAAGACGTTGCCGACGATCATCTCGTCCTTCCGCGACAGCGTGACGTCGATGAAGGACAAACAGGCCGCTGCGTCGATCCGCAGAACCGAGCGCGATCTATCGGTCAAGACGGTGCTCTTCGGGAGCGCGGCGCTGGTACTGCTGACGGCGCTGCTACCGATCGTCCCAGGCAATTCGATCTTGGGAAAACTGTTTCTGGGTGTGCTGATCGTGATCTTCGGGTTTTTCTTCGTGACGGTTGCGAGCCGAATCGTGGGGATCATCGGTTCGTCGTCCAACCCCATTTCGGGAATGACGATTGCGACGCTGATGGGCACCTGCCTGGTGTTCACATTGATCGGCTGGACCGGTAGCGCTTACGAACCGATGGCGCTGGTGGTGGGTGGCATGGTGTGCATCGCCGCCGCCAACGGTGGCGCGACCAGCCAGGACCTCAAGACCGGTTACATCGTCGGCGCCACGCCGAGGTATCAGCAGCTCTCACTCTTCATCGGCGCGGTGTTCTCGTCGATCGTGATCGGTCTCACGGTCAAGCTGTTGGACACGCCGCCGGTCGGCACAGATCCATCGATCCTGCACATGATCGGCACGCAAACCTATCCCGCTCCACAGGGGACATTGATGGCAACGCTGATCAAAGGGCTGTTGTCATTCAACCTCGACTGGGTCTTCGTGCTTGTGGGCGCGTTCTTCGCCATCACGATGGAACTCTGCGGCGTGAAGTCGCTTTCGTTTGCAGTCGGTGCCTATCTTCCACTCTCGACGACCTTGCCGATTTTCGTCGGCGGTGCTGTCAAGGGCGTTGTCGATTGGGTCGCCGCGCGTAAGGGTGAGACGGTCGAGGACAGTGAATTGGGCTCGGGGAGCCTGTTTGCAACCGGCTTGGTCGCGGGCGGTGCGCTCTTGGGCGTGATCATCGCGGGCCTGACCGTGTGGCCCCGCTCTGCCGCGATTCTCACGCAGTTGAATCTCGAGCATTCCCTGCGTGATGCGCTCGGTGAGGGTGGCTACATGATCCTGGGGGCGCTCTTCTTCCTTGGGATGGCCGCAATCCTCTACAGCGTGGCGCGCAAGCCGCTCACCTCCAAGCTCGAGTAGAACCTAGCGATGTCGATCTCAGCGTTCGAAGCGGCACTGCACCTGATCGAGCGGCTCGATGGAGCCACTCGAGCCGGTGCGATGGAACAGGTATGTACCAGCGTGAAGACCGCGCTCTCCGACCTGATCGCGCGCGGCGAATTGCTGCTGCCGGATCGATTCCATCTGCCGCGGGAGGGTGGTTATGCGCGCCGGCTCCTGCATCGCAATCCCGAACTGAACTACAGCGCGGTCGTGATGACATGGGCCCCCGGGCATGCGACACCGCTGCATGATCATCGCGGGATGTGGTGTGTCGAAGGGGTGGTGTCGGGTGAGGTCGAGGTCCGTCGCTACGACCTGATCGAGCGCGATGGCAAACGCTGTCACTTCGCGGAGGTAGAGACGATTCGCGCCGGATGCGGCTCGTGCGGCAGCCTGATCCCGCCCTACGAGTATCACGTACTCGGCAACGCACTCACCGATCGCCCCACCGTCACATTGCACGTCTACGGCGGCGATATGGACACCTGCAACATCTACGAACCGCAAAGCGATGGATGGCACCTAGAGACGGCTCTTCAGCTCGGTTGGGATGACTGACCGGGCGGCTCGGTCATCCCCCTCGATGACAGACGACTCTCAGGCATCGACAACGCAGCTCTGGCCCGGCGTGCTGTTGACGCTTGCGTTGGCAGTCAGTGCACGTGGGCTACATGCCTTGCTTCCCGGTGATCTAGGAAAAGCGCTCGGTGCGGTGTTGGTCGCCGTGGCACTGGGTCTACTGCTCAGCAATCTGATCGCACTACCGGCCCGCTTCGGCCCGGGAATTCGGTTCTGCTACCAAACGCTGTTGCGTACGGCGATCGTGTTGCTGGGGGCCGGCTTGTCGTTTCAATCGGCGGCGAAGATCGGCGGCCGATCGTTGCTCACGATCATGCTGCTGATGACGCTGGCACTGATCGTCGCGCACCTTTTGGGCAGGATCGTCGGGGTGCCGCCCAAACTCGCGACGCTGATCGGCGTGGGGACATCGGTCTGCGGCAACACCGCCATCAGCGCCGTCTCGCCAGTGATCGGCGCCTCGGATGAGGAAACGGCGTTCGCCATCACGACCAACACGTTGTTCGGCATGCTCGCTGTCTTCGCCTATCCGTTGATCGGGCATTGGCTTGCGATGAGCGACCTGACGTTCGGGATGTGGTGCGGCACGGCTGTGAACGACACCTCGCAAGTCGTGGCGACCTCCGCTGCCTTCAGCACCGCGGCGACGCAGACCGCCACCGTCATCAAGTTGACGCGCAATGCGCTAATGGGGCCGCTGATCGTCATGATCGGGTTTTGGGCTGCTCGCGGGCGCTCCGGCGCTGCGCAGCGTTCGATCGGTGAACGGCTGAAGCAGTCGGTGCCGCCGTTCGTGTTGGGCTTTTTGGCGATGGCCGCATTGAACAGTCTCGGACTGTTCACATCGCTTTCGGCCGCGCTGGGCTTCGATACCGGCAACGCACTCAAAGAGTGCGCATCGTTTCTGATCGTCCTCGCGCTTGCCGGTGTTGGCCTCGGTACGCGCTTTTCTGCGATGAAGAGAATCGGCTTCGCTCCACTCTGGGTGGGGCTGGCCACGGCTCTTGCCGTTTCACTGACGAGTCTGGCGCTCCACTGGTAGCCCGGAATCGGGCCGCGCCGATGCGCCGTGATCGCCGCGCACGACAAATTTTTTCGCTCCTAAGAAAAAATGAAAGCCCCGCGTCACCGAATTTTCTGCGACCGGCGTATCTTTCACCCGACGACGCCCAGCGGGTGGCGTGGCGTAGTTTCAGGAGGATTCCGTCGGGCGCTCTAACTCGGCGGGGGGCGGCTTCGGGTTTCGACTCGGAGCCGCCTCACTTGGCAACCATCACCGCCAATCAGTAGCCGATGTTGCTCACACCGCAATCGACGTAGATCGTTTCGCCGGTGACACCGCTGGCCAAATCGGAAATCAGGTAGACCGCCGTGCCACCGACATCAGGGCCCTCGACGTTGCGGCGCAGCGGAGCGCGCTGTTCGTTGAACTTGAGGATCTCGCGGAAGCCGTGGATCCCCATTGCCGCGAGCGTACGAAACGGGCCGCCCGAGATGCAGTTGACACGGATTCTCTGAGGTCCCAGGTCGGACGCGAGGTAACGCGTGCTGCACTCCAACGCCGCCTTGGCCACACCCATCACGTTGTATCCAACCACCACCTTCTCGGCGCCGTAGTACGACATCGACAGGATCGACCCTCCCCCCGAATCGGCCATAAGTCCACGCGCCCGCTTGGCCATGCCGACCAGCGTCCAGGCGGAGATATCGATCGCTTGGTTCCAGGCTTCACGCGGCGTCTCGATGAACTTGTCCGGCGCGAGGTAGTCCTTGTTCGCGAACGCAATCGAGTGGACCAGAAAATCGAGACGCGAGAACTGCTTGGCGTACTGGTCGAAGATCGCGTCGAGTTGCTGATCGGAACCGGCGTCGCAGGTCTGGATCCACGGATCGGTTTCTCCCAACGCCAGCACGGCGTCGCGAGTGCGCTCCACCGCCTTGTCGAACGGTAGGGCCTGATAGGCGCAGGTGGCGCCGTGTTCGCGCAATGCCTTGGCAATGTGCCAAGCGTAGGAACGCTCATTGGCGATACCGAAGATCAGACCGGTCTTGCCTTCCAGCAGTTTCATGCGGACCTCGTGGGTGGCTGGTTGCCGGCGTTATCCTACCCGAGCATGAACCCTGAACGTAAACAGGCCTACCAGCGTTGCCTCGAGGATCACCTACCCAGCACTCTGTCGTTGCTCGAGCAACTGGTCGCGGTGAACTCTCATTCGCGAGCTCGTTCGGGGCTCTTGGAGAACGCGCGGTTGGTGGCGTCCGCCTTCGAACCGCTGGGATTCACGGCGCGGCAGGTCGCCGACACCGATCCCGAACGCGGCGATCATCTATTTCTCGTTCGTCGCGGCGAAGGTCCGCAGTCGATTGCGTTCGTAAGTCACCTCGATACGGTCTACACCGCCGAACAAGAGGCAGCGAACGACTTTCGTTGGCGCGAGGAAGGGTCGCGGATCTATGGCCCAGGAGTGGCCGACATCAAAGGTGGAACAGCGCTCATTCAACTGGTGCTGACCGCCCTCGCTGCGGTCGATCGAGAGTTCTTCGAGCGAGTCTCCTGGCACGTGCTGCTGAACGCTGCCGAAGAAGAAGGGAACTTGCAGTTCCCGGAACTGGCGCGCGCGGCGTTGCCACCTGGGCTCGCCGCCTGCTTGGTCTACGAACCGGGCAATCCCGATCCTCACGACCCGGCCGGCTCGCGCATCACCCGTTCACGTCGCGGCAGCGCACGCTTTCTGGTCGAGACCATCGGACGCGAGGCGCACGCCGGCAGCGGTCATCGTCAGGGGGCCAACGCGATCCGCCAACTTGCCCGCGTGATCGAACGAATCGAAGCGATGACCGATCACGCACGCGGCCTGACATTCAACGTCGGGATCGTCGGTGGCGGCGTGGCCAGCAACACGGTGCCTGGTCGCGCCTTCGCACAGGTCGATACGCGCGCCGAAACACCGGTCGATCAACAACAGCAGATCCAACAGCTGCTGGCGCTGGCCGGTGAGGGGGATGTCGTGAGCATCGACCAGCCGTTCCCCTGCCGCGTCGTCGTGCAGCGCCACTCGTGCTACCCGCCATGGCCGGAATCCGCCCCGAGTATGGAGCTGGCCCGCACGGCAGAAGCAGCCGCGGCGTCGTTGGGACAGCGCGTGGTGGCGGAGCATCGTGCGGGGGCCAGCGATGCCAACCATCTGTGGAACGTGGCGCCCACGCTGTGCAGCCTCGGTCCTGTCGGTCGCAACATCCACTGCTCCGTGCACGACCCGGAACGAGGGCTGACACAGGAGTCGATCGATCGAACCACGATCGTTCCGCGAGCACTGTTGAGCGTGGCGTTGCTTTATCGGCTGCTGCCGGCACCGTAATTGCTGACGCCGAGCGCCGCCGATCAGAACTGCCATCGCAGTCCACGCGGCTCGATGTCGAGCCCCTTGGTCCAGAGGGAGATCTGAAAACGACGACCAGCGCCGCTTGCTAGTACCAAGGCGCGCGCGGCAAGTGCGGGCTGCGTAACGCCGAGCATGTCGTCGAGAATACCGAGGCTCAGCAAGAACTTGTCTTGTGTCGTTCGACCAGCGACCACGAATCCCGCACGCTGCGCCACCTTCTCCAACTGTGTCCAGTTGACGTGAGCGGTGATGTCCTGCAGCCCCGGCCTGGCCAGCAGATCGTGTTGCGCTTGGTGTTTCCAATAACTCATCAGCGTGCCGTCGGAGCGCTCGGGATAGGTCAGCGTGCGCGCATCGTGTCCATAGTCGATCACGACGGCAGCTCCACGCGCGAGCACACGACAGACCTCACGAATCAGCGACTCGGCAGCCAGACAAACCTCGCCGCTGAACCCCTCACCGGCACACAACCCGTACTGATCGATCCGCCACAACACGTCTTGATCTGGTTTGTCGCCGTCGACCAAGACCAACGCGCCGTTGTCGTCGATCGCAACGGCCCTCTCCAACAGATGCAGCCCGCGGCGCACGACCCAATGCACCGGTAGTGCATCGAACAACTCGTTCGCCACCACCACACCGCGCAACGAGTCTCTGTCCAACTCTTCCAACGAGGCGACCTGCCGCAACTCGATCGCACCCAGTCGATTCGCCAGTCGCCGGTGCTGATGCGCGCGCAGCGACCCGCTGGTTTCGACCAGCGTCAGGCTGCGCAAGCGTGCATGAACCTCGGGAGCATTCGCGGCCAACCCGTCGAGCAAGTCGGCCGCGAGCAGGCCGCGCCCCGGGCCGAGTTCGACCAAGTCCCACGCGCCACTACCCAACGCTGTGACGAACTCCGCGACCTGCAGCGCGATTCGTTGCCCGAAGGCAGGAGATAGATCGCTGCTGGTCGAGAAATCGCCGGCGTTACCGGTGGTCGTCGACTCTCGTGTGTAGTAGCCGCCGGCCGGGTGGTAGAGCGCAAGCTCCATGAATTCTACGAACGGAATACGTCCGCGAGCCGCGATGCGTGCGCGAATCTCGGCTTCAGCAGGCGTGGCGGGCGGCAGCGATTTCAATACCGGCCGAACTTGCGGGCGGACATATCGGGATGAGCCGGCAAGCTCGGACGCGGATAAACCTGCGAGGCGTAGGTCACTGGGTTCTGCGCCGTTTCACCGGGCTGCGCGATGCTGGCGGCCGGTGCGCCGCCCGCTCGTTGCGAGGCCTTCCAACGATCGAGCGCCGACGGTTCGCCGCGCTTGATTTTCTCTTGCAGCAGGATCAGCGCGTCGAGAATCGCTTCTGGACGCGGCGGGCAACCTGAGATGTAGAAATCGACCGGGATGATTTCGTCGACTCCTTGCACCGTGGAATAGCTGTTCATCATTCCACCCGAACTCGCGCAGGCACCGATCGCGATCGCCCACTTGGGCTCGGGCATTTGGTCGTAGAGCGTTTTCAAGGGCGTGGCCATCTTCTTGCTGACGGTGCCGGCGATTAGCATCAGATCGGCTTGTCTTGGAGAAAATCGCAAAGCCTCGGCACCGAATCGCGCCATGTCGAAGCGCGAGGCAACCACCGCCATCATTTCGATCGCACAGCAGGCCAACCCCATCGGAAAGGGCCACATCGAGTTCCGGCGCCCCCAATCGATCAGGGCCGACAGCTTGGTTGGAAAAACGCTGTCCTCGAGCGTCTGTATGACATGCGGATTGACCCAGGCCTTCGGCAGTTTGTCGCTCATAGGACGGGAATCCTAGGTGGCTCTGGGCGGCGACGCAAAGGGCTCCGGGCAATCAGGCCCGTCAG
>CAZAHQ010000116.1:0-9626 GCA_964484415.1 uncultured Acidobacteriota bacterium
GAGTTCTGTGCCCACCAAGCATCGAATCGTGGCTTGGGCCACGACGCTTCCCAGTAGTTGTTGGCAGTTGGCGAACTAGCCTCGTTGAGACGAACGTAGAAAGACTCTAGCGACTCCTTCAACTCCAGGCTGTATCGATCTGCGGTGAGTGCCATCTGCGGCGGAGTGTCGGCTGCGCTGCGCTCCTCGTCCCAAGTTTCATCTTCGATTCGCGTGCGTTCGACGTGCTGCCAACGAGCGCCGGCAAAACGGTCCTCACCATTGGTCAACTGCAGTGTCAGGCGAGCGCGTTCTCCAGCGAACGACCGTGGGTCGCGTTCGAAAGCGAGTCGGGCTTTGGTAGAGGCTAGAACCGGATCGACGATCAACGCATAGACAAGAAACGGGTCGTCATCGAGCGCACGAAACCGCTCTGCCAGTCGAGCAGGATCCTTCGAGCTAGTCACCATCCGCTGCAACTCTCGTTCGCGTTCGGTGGTCGTAAGTGGATCGTGCCAGTAGGCAGTCAGTGCGTTCAGGAGTCGAAGCGTGTCGACGACCCTTGTGCGTGACGCTTCAGTCGGAACGGTCTGTTCGAAGGGCGGCTTGGGACTCGGGCTGGAATCGGGCCATAGCCGATGGCCCCACGCAAGCCGATCGAGCGTGCGTTGACCGTCGACCAATCGCTGCAACGTGGAGTTTGCGTCTTGCTGCGGGGACGGTATCGATACGTCACGAGCGGCGGCGAAAGCAGCGAACGAAATTGCTACGGCGAATGTGGTCAGGACTCGATTCATGGCCTTCCCCCCGCTAATTGCTGACGCCTGGCCGGGAGAGTACGCCGACGGTGAGGGCTGGCAACTGAGTAAAATCAACATGCCCCGTCGAACCTCTATCTAGAAGCCTGTTCGGCTAGTCCCACCGATATCTGTTGCGAAGCGCTTCGTGCCTGCGCGGTTGGCGCTTTACAGGCACTCGACTCCTCGATCCTTCAGCATCAGCAACGAAGAGGGTGCTTCACGGACGTCTTGCATCGGCCGAGAGACCGTTTCAGGTCCGCGCCGCTGCCAGCTTCAGCAGATTGTGGGCCGTGCAGATCAATCTCTACTCACCCGCAACGTTCTCCAGCCCTCGCAGCAGGCACTGCAGGAAGCCTCGCGACTGCATGATGATTCCAAACACCGGTTCGACGATCTGCTTCCTCAATCGATGCCGGCACCGATGTCCCGCTCGTCGCAGCCTAGAGCGCATCGATTCGATCGATTGGCGCGCCGGCTCGGTTGCACCATCCGAACGT
Source organism: uncultured Acidobacteriota bacterium (assembly GCA_964484415.1). Lineage (GTDB taxonomy): Bacteria > Acidobacteriota > Polarisedimenticolia > J045 > J045 > JANNUT01. The sequence continues at coordinate 1,277 of CAZAHQ010000116.1, forward strand.
ACGCGAGAGTCAACGCACCGGCCTCACTACCACGTGTCCACGCAGCTCAGGTCCGCTCGTGTATTGACACGACGACTCGCGCCGACGCAAGATCCCGCCCGAGCGACTGATCGATGCGTTCAGCGGCTCGCCTGGAGAGATACCGCAGTGTCCAAAGAGCTAGCCAGTGCCCGCACTCCGGCACCTCAGCCCGAGTCGGCGCTGGCGGTATCGCGCGATCTCGGACTCGCTGTCGCAGCCACCCTCATGGTCGGATACGCGGACTTCTTGACAGGAATCGATCTGCGCGTCTTTCCGCTCTACTTCGTTCCGGTCGGAATCATTGGCTGGCGTGGCCATCGCTCGATGTCGGTGGCTCTGTCTGTCTTTGCGATTGCCGTGTGAAACTGTCCAATCGACTTGCCGGAATGCACTATCCGTCCGCGTTTGTCTTCTACTGGAATCTGGGCGTCCAGTGGCTATCGCTCCTCTCGTGTGCGCTGCTCTTGTCGCGGATGCGCCGCCTCGTCGATCAGGAACGTGCGGCCTCTCGTGTCGACTCGCTCACGGGATTGGCCAACAGCCGTGCGTTTCTCGACCTGCTCACCGTCGAGACCAATCGTTCGCGCCGCTACGGGCACCCGGTAACCCTCGCCTACGTGGACCTCGATAACTTCAAACAGGTCAACGACACGAGTGGACATCAAGAAGGGGACGCCGTGCTGGTCAGGTTCGCACAGGTCCTTCGTGCCGGATGCCGATCCACAGACTGCGTCGCTCGACTGGGCGGAGACGAATTCGCTCTCCTGCTCCCCGAGACAAATGCCGACGCGGTCAAGCCGCTGCTCGAGCGACTTCAACACAGTGTTCGCGAGGAGATGTCCCGCGGTGGTTGGCCCGTGTCGGCCAGCATAGGAGCGGTCTGCTTCGAACGTGCCCCGGATCACGGCGAGGAGTTGATTCGCCGAGCCGACGCGTTGATGTATGAGGTAAAGGCCGCGGGGAAGAACGCGGTCCGCATCGAGAATGTGCATGCCGGCGAGCGACAGGCGGTGCGAGGCTCGACGGAGCTACGTCGCGCGTAATCGCGGCCCGCAGAGCCCATCCGCGCGGCGTTCATCGGCGCGGACTTGGCCGGTTCAGCCAGCCTTGGCAGCCTTGATTTGGAGCTAGCCCCAGGCAGTCACCGAACAGACGGCCATCGAGCGTCAACTGGTTGAGACCGATCGTGGTCGGTCCCGCATTGACGGTGATTCCATTGACGGCACCGCGGTCGCTCGACTTCTGCGCCAGGTAGTAGGCCCCAGCGGCATCGCTGGTGAACGGCAGAATGAATTCGGCGTCCGCGGGTCGACCTGGTCGAGCGGCTTCATCGTGGGACCGGGCGAGCCGTAGGGCATCAGGCTCCCGGCGTGAGACAGCACCACACCGACTGCTCGGCCTCGCTTGGAGCGCCTTTAACAGTCGCGGTTTCAGCGACCGATGACAGCGTTTCTAACCAACTGCGGCGCGCGAGATTGCGCCGCCGTTGCGTGCGCCGATCACGCGCGACGCGACTTTTTGCGCTGCACAAAGCAACGCCACCCCCAAAAAAGCTATTTTTCCCCATGAATTTGCTTGTTTTCGCAACACGATTTGCGAAAGGGTATGTAAGATTGCGCGTCTGGTCCGCAGGAAGCGGCCAGCCACTCACTAACGAGGACGAGCACATGGCAAAGACCGCGAAGAAGGCCAAGGCCGCAACCAAGAAGGCCTACAAAGCAACCCCAGCATCCGAGCGTCGTTCGCGCGCCGAGACCATCCGGGAGATCGCCGAAGCGACCGAGCTGAAGACCACCAAGGTGCGCGAAGTATTCGACACGCTCACCTCGTTGATCGCAGCCGACCTGGGGAAGAAGGGATGCGGCGAGTTCAACTTCCAGGGACTGATGAAGCTGCGGGCCGTCAACAAGCCGGCGTCGCCAGCACGCAAGGGCCGTAACCCGTTCACCGGCGAGCAGATCACCATCAAGGCCAAGCCGGCGAGCAAGAAGGTTCGCGTGCGTGCACTGCGAGCCTTGAACGGCTTGCTCTAAGCGCAGGTCCGGAAGTGGCTCCGCCGGCCGGCGGAGCGGCTTTCCTCTTTAGCGGGCGCTGAGCGTCAGGCGCCCGCTATTGCTTTTTTCGGGCTGTTTGGCGCGATATCAATTCCGACCCTAGAGAACCGTCTGCCGTGCTCCCGCACAACCTGCATTGGGTGTGCGATCAACGTCGGCGTAACGCGCCCTTGGTATTCAACCGGGAGCGTAGCCAGAAATACGCGGCAAAACTCCCTAACCCGAGCGCTAGGACGGAACCGAGCTGGAGTGGAAGATCGAGTATCAGCATGTGTCCGCCGGTAATCCTGCCGTCCTTGGTGTGTATGACAGCGCTGCACGAGAGCGCGGTGAAGAAGCACCCCAGGCCAAACAGATACCGCTGCCAGGCGAGCCAGCGACGGGTGCGGCCCAATGCCCGAAGCTCGAGGTCCGGCGTCTCCAGCGGAAGGCCGATGGATCGCACCGCAAGCGGATCGCCCGCGCCAAGGCGTAGGCGCTCGGCAATCTCGGTGTCCGTTTGTGCGAACTCATTGACCAATGCGGCGGTATCAGCCGTGGCTTCACCGGCTAGGTATACCGGCAGCAAATCGAGAATGACATCGCGCGTCACATTCATGATCGGGTACTCCGTTGTTCCGAGAGCGTCATCCGCGCTCGGTGGATCTTGACCTTCACGGCCGACAGGGAAAGCGACAGTGCCGTCGCGATCTCTTCGTAGGGCAGGCCATGAACCGCACGCATGAGGAGCGCGGCGCGGTCCACCTCGGACAACTGTTGCAGGTTGCGCAGGACATCGTGGAGCTCATCGCGCTCGACAGCGCGTTGTTCGGGTCCGGGCCAGGTGTCGGACCATTCTTCCGAAATCTCGGCTCGCGGGCGTTGCCGGCCGCGCTCGTGTAGGTACACATGGCGCGCGATGGTGAACAGGTAGGCCCGAATGGTCTCCGCGCGGATCGTGTCGCTGGCAGCGAACGCACGCACGAACGTTTCGGAGGTAATGTCCTCGGCGTCGGCCCGGTTACCGCACAAGTACAGCGCGAAGCGATAGAGCTCCGGTGCGTGGCTCTGGTAGAGCGCGGTGAAATCGATCATCGCGAGTTGGTCTCGCGCTCTAACCTCGGAAGAGCCCCGCCACGATATCGGTACACGCGTGCGCCACCATTCCCGGTTTCAAGCTGCGTCGCCACATGGCCAAACAGCCGAAAAGCAGCCCCAACACCGTGATTCTGATGCACGCCATCCAACCTTGATAGCCGTGAGAAACGCCAAACAGCACCGCTTGCAGCACCAATGCGCTCAAACGACTCCCGGTCAAAACCTCGAATTGCCGCATCAAATAGCCGCGAAACACGAACTCCTCGCAGATTCCCGCGCTCACCGAGACCGCAATCCACAGGCCAGTCTCAACGAGCGAACGCGGTAGAAAGCGCTCGATCGATGTGGCACCGCCCGACGCGCCGCTGGTCCACGTGAGCTCGAGGCCGATCCATAGCAGCCACAAGCCGATCCCCATCGCGACATCGCGCATCACGTCGTACCCGTTCTGCCAACGCCCGCCGACGACTTCCCAAATCGAGGTCTGGGTGCGGGCGAGTCCGGCCCTGGTGATGTAGAAGAACAGGCTCCATTCCATCGCGATCATGGTCAGGAATCCGAGCGACATATCGGGGTGCCTCGCCGCCGACGCAGCGCTCCCGCTCGGCTGGAACAATGCCCCGATGACCGCCACAACAAGAAACAACGCAACCAGCAACAGTGTGTGCCACCACGGGGCGATCGGAGTCCTCGACGGAGTGCGCGCTAACGCTTGAACGTGACTGCTCATGGTCCCTCCGAAACGCGGCAGGATCTGGTCCCGCGATCTCGCGCGTTTCAAGAAGGGGTATCCAAAAGCGTCGCGAAAGTTACAGTGAGTGCAAAAAAACCCACGTCGCCCGCAGTTTTAGGCCGTTTCCAGCGTTACGAGATCCAGTCTCGGTCGCCGGTTCGACTCGCTACGGCTTGAGCGTCTCTCGTATGGCGGCCAAGTCGTTATCGCCCGCTGCTTGCGCCGCCAACTTGGGGTTGAGCGCCAGGGCGCGTTTCGCCGCGGCAATCGCCCCGTTTTTGTCGCCGTTCGCCAACCGAATCACGGCCAGGTCGTAGAGCACCTCGGGCAAGATCGCCGGCTGCGATTCGGCCCGTTTGGTGGCCTCTTCTTGCCAGCGCAATGCATCGGGGAAGCGCTTCTCGGTGAACGCGGTCCAGCCGCGATTCCACAAATCGTTGACCACACCAATCGCGACCAACCGCGCCATCTCGCCGAATGGGTCGGGATGATCGTCGACACGCAGATCGATCGCGCGATCGGTGAAGCCGCCGTAGCCGCCCCCTTTGCGCGCCACGATCAACGCCGCCGATTGTCTGCCGCGACTGTCGCCGCCCGCGGCATCGCCGGCCTTGAGCGCAAGGAACATGCGTTCGGCGAGCGGCTTGCCGGTGGAGTTGAGAAATGCCTGCTCCATCGCAATCACCACTGCCTCGCCCACCAAGATGTTCCCTTGCACCGCGTAGTTGGCGCCGTGCCTGCCGCCAGCCCACGCGGCGCAACCGCTCCCGGTGTAGGTTGCCGACGCGCCCTTGACGTCGACGATGCCGACCTGTCGTCGATCGCGACCGTCGTCATGGCGCAACAGGATCGCCAGCGCCTCATCGGGACTCGCGCCGCGCGCGAGCAACTCGAGCCCACGTGGTCCGAAGCTGGTGTTGGCAAACGACTGCGTGGCCACCGCGCCCGCCTCGGCTTGCGCCCACGGCACCACGCTGCCGACCGAGAAGAAGCGGCTTGCGACAGCAATACCGACTTCGCCTGTTGCGGGGTCGGCCGCGGCAATCGAGAAGGTCGATGGCCGGGGCGGTGCACCCCATGCCGTCGAGACGAGGGATAACGCCAAGGCGATCGAGGCTGGCCAGCGCATCGTCAGATCCTCCTCGAGAGCGGCTGAATGGCTTCGTGCATGGCGACCAATCACGCCGTTTGATGGACCACGATAGCCCAGGGTGGACCAACCCGGCGCGCGGGTCGATTCATCGCCAACTGAGTCGCGCCCGATACCGCCAGCCGAGCAACAGCAACAAGATCCCGAGCACCCATGGAATCGCGGCAACGATCAGTAGCAAGAGCGCACCGATCGATCGCGCCAGAGTCTCGAGCGCCAGATGTACCGCCTCGCTGATCGGAGCCAGCGCACTCATCTGCATCAGCGGCACTCGAGTGGCAACCGATACGTCGACCGTGGTCAGGTCTACCTTCGCGCGCAGTGCATCGAACTCGGCTTGCAATTGCTCAATCTCCTCACGAAGGCGGCTCGCTTCGCGCTCTGCTTCGAGCAAGTCGGAGAGATCGGCAGTGTGCGTGCGGATGATCTCGCGCACGCGTTGTTCGGCCTCGTGTTTTACACGCAACCGCGTCTCGAGGTCGCGGTATGCGTGCGTCTGGTCATCGGCCGATTCCACCGCAGATGTCACCTGGCCCAGCGCGCGCAACTCCGTGAGTACGGACTGGAAGCGAGATGGCGGCACGCGTAGCGAGATCGACCCTGCGCGCCGTTCGGGCGGGCCTGAAAGCTGTCGACTGGCGACGAATCCACCTGCTTGCTGCGCGAGGCTTGCCGCACGATCGAGCGCTTCTTCAACGCTCTCCACGTCAAGCGCCAGAGCGCCGGTCCGGATCACGTGGCGATCGGTCGACTCTGTCGGCGTAACCGTAGCCTTGGTCTCGCCGGCTGGTGCGACATAGCCGAGCGACGCCAGCGCCGCTGGAGTCGCCGTGTCTGCTGGAACGGGCTCTATCGATTTGCGGCTCGCCAATCTCGCGGCGTTATCACATCGCAACGTCGACATCAAAACGATCACCACCCAAAGCCAAAGGCATGTGCGTCTCATCGGTCACCTCTTGGCGCCATCGGTCGCGCCCTCCTGATGGTTTCGACCGGAAGGAGGCGGAGAGGTTCCCGTGACTGGCGAGATTCTCGACGACTGAAGCTCGTGTGTTGCGGCGAGCGCGAGACCTAGGCCCGGTAACTGCCAGCCGGCAAACCTCGGGTCCGGATCGAGCTGCGGGTGCGAAACCCGCTTGCGGCACACGCGAAAAGCGGCCAACTCGCGGGAGCATCCCCGACTTGACCTACCTCGTTTGCTCCCGCGCTCCCACCCGCGGAGAGTCGCGGTCACAATCACCCCATGTCGCTCCCGACCGATAGCCCAGTGCCGCGGAGCACGGCTTTAGCGAGGTCTCGTATGTGTCGCTTCACGACTCTCTTCGGTCTGGTTCTGACGGTCGTCTCGTTGTCGTTCGCACCTCAGGTCGCCTGGTCGGCGGATGGGCCGCGCACGCTGAGCTTCGAGCAACGCGTCGCGTATCAACAGCGACTCGAAGCGGTGTGGCATCGTCATCGCATGTGGCCGGAAAGCAACGCACGCTCCAAGCCATCGCTCGATGAGATGCTCCCCGCGTCCACCTTGCGCGCGCGCGTCGCGCAGGACGCAGCACTCTCGCTGGTGCTGGAGCAGGTGTGGCAATCACCAATCACCGGCGCGCAACTGCAAGCCGAGGTGCGCCGCATGGTCTCGGGCAGCAAGGCACCTGCGATGTTGCGCGAGCTGTTCGCCGCGTTGGACAACGACCCGTTTCTCATCGCCGAGTGTTTGGCGCGGCCGCGTTTGGCTGAACGACTTGTGCGCAGCCGCTATGCGCACGATCCGCGTTGGCATGGAGCGTTGCGTCAGTCGATCGAACAAGAGTTGGCCCGTGTCGACACGACCCGCGACGCTGCGGTGTGGCTCGCGCAGCTCTCGGGCGTGCACACCGAGACGACGTGGCAGCGCAGCGATCGAGCGCACGTGCGCGACAGCGTGTTGGTCGGCACGGGGCGTGTTGCGGTGAGTGTGCCCTCGAGCGAGTGGCCCGATGTAGCTGAGCAGTTGTCGCTGATCCCTTACAACGTCATCAGCGACATGGACGACGCATTCACGATCTCGGCGCCACTGTCGATTCAACCCGACCGCGTGGTGGTGATCACGGCTCGTTGGGATAAGACGCCGCTCGATCGTTGGCTGACTGACATGCAGCCGCAGCTCGGTCACGACATTCGTGTGCCCGAGTATCCGTACAGCGCGCCCGAGCCGGATGCTGGGTCATGCACGCCCGACAGTTGGTCGCGCATGCAGCTCGAACCAGACGAGCGCTACCAACAGACCACTGTCTGGACCGGCAGCGAGATGCTGGTGTGGGGCGGTTTCAATGGCGCGGGCGCACTCCAGGGTGGCGGACGCTACACACCAGCCACCGATAGCTGGAGCGACATCAGCAATGTCGGTGCACCATCGGCACGCACGCTGCACACGGCGGTGTGGAGCGGCAGCGAGATGATCGTGTGGGGCGGTCAGCTAGGATCGACGGCGCTGTCGTCCGGTGCGCGCTACAACCCGGCGACCAACAGTTGGACAGCGTTGCCATCATCGTCTGCGCCGAGTGTGCGTTACTACCACACCGCCGTGTGGACCGGAACGCAGATGCTGGTGTGGGGCGGTTACAGCGGCAGTGCGTACCTGAATACCGGCGCGCGCTATGACCTGGGCAGCAATAGTTGGAGCGCAATCAACACCAGCGCGTTGGCTGACGCGCGCGCACGTCACACGGCAGTCTGGTCGGGGACCGAGATGATCGTGTGGGGTGGCTTCCGCAGTTCTTGGTTGGCAACCGGCGCGCGTTACAACCCAGCGACCAACGCGTGGAGCGCCGTCTCAACGTCGGGCGCGCCGGCAGCGCGTCAGTATCACAGCGCGGTGTGGACCGGCAGCGAGATGATCGTATTCGGCGGTCAGGGAAGCGGCAGCGCGTACTTTTCATCGGGCGCTCGCTACGCACCGGCAACCGACGGATGGACCGCACTTCCCAATGTCGCAGAGCCGCGCGCCTATCACACCGCCGTGTGGAGCGGCAGCGAAATGATCGTGTGGGGTGGTCGCAACGATCTCGGCTTGCTTGCATCCGGTGCGCGCATCGATGCTGCAGGTACCGCGTGGAATGCGGTTGCGACAACCGGTGCGCCCGAGGCACGGTTCCAACATGGTGCCGCGTGGACCGGTAGTGAAATGATCGTGTGGGGTGGACAGGCCAACCTTGGCTTCGTATCGTCCGGTAGCCGATACAACCCAGTCACAAACGCATGGGTTGCGACCATGACATCGGGCGCACCGAGCGCGCGGTCGTCGCATACGGCGGTATGGACCGGCAGCGAGATGATCGTGTG
>CAZAHQ010000117.1:0-9609 GCA_964484415.1 uncultured Acidobacteriota bacterium
TGTCCTGATGCCCGCCGCCGGTTCCATGTTCTGGCGCGAAGACCCGCACGACCTTGGCGCCGGCAACATGTCGCAGCAACTCGACAGTGTGCGAAAGACTGGCCCCGACCGACGCAGGGTGTGCAATCAATCCCACGCGCCGCCCGCGCACGAGGTCGGCGCGATCGAGGCACAGGCGATCGATTCCAACCTGAACACTCACGGAGTCCACTCCACGATCAGCCGATGCGTGTCGCTCGCGGCCGGCGGCGTGCAACCGCATACCGCGCTGAGGGCCGCCGCGAATTCCTCGACATCGCTGGCGGTATCCCAGATCGAGGTGAGCCGGATCCGCGCCTGACCCTTGTCATCGTGAAACAACTCGACGAGATCACCATCCCAACCGGCGGCGGCGCGTTCCGCGACATCCGCTGCGGATTTGGTGGCAAGCAGCAAGCTCACCCCCAACTCGCCCAGCTCGGTTGAAGCGACGAGTCGAGACTTGGCCGGAGCGCTACTCGCAGAGATGCGTTGCGGGGCGTCGCTCTGCTTGTCGGCGTGCAACAACTGCTCGGTGGAGTTGGGCGGAGATTTCCACAAGGCGTCGACCGCTGCCCAACCTCCTCGCTTCCAGGCTTCGCCGACGTAACGCAACCCCAACCGATACGGCTCGATGACGGCAGCTCGTACGATTTGGGGGGACTGCTGCAGCGCCGGCGACGCGGCGACACTGGCCTGCGCGATCTGCTCGACCATTGCCTCGAGCGGAAATGTCTCCGGCTTTGGGTCACTACCGGCCTGCTCGAGCGCATCAAGCATCATGGCGAGCGTTGCGTCCCCCTCCGCCAGAGCGCGACGCGCCATGAGTTGGTCGTCGCGGTCGCGATGCTGCTTGGTTCCGAGCATCTTCAAGATATCGAACTGCTGGTCGGTGAGCGCGTGATCGAGTTCGTGAATCAAGATCGAGTCGCCGGCAGCGTCGATCGCCGCCTTCATGGGGTGATTGTCGGGGAAGTCGACAATCACGAACTGTTTGGAATACGGATCGTAGAAGCCTGCGACCTGATCGGAAAGCAGTGCAAGCGTCCCGCGATACAGGTCGTAGTCGGGCGGTATCAACCCGAGCGCCGCCAACAGTAGTTGGTCCGATCTCATGTCGGACTTGGGCGCATCGCGCTCGACGATCTCGGCGATGACCGTTGCGGCGGCATCGACCGAAAGATGTCGGCTCGGGACTGGATGCTTGAACAAAAGCCCTCGCGTGCGTTCCAGTCTGCGACTGAGGGTCGTGATCGGGTCGCTGCCGGCGGGTGAGTTTGGAGGGGGTTGAAGCGGTGCTGTCGCCGCCAGGAGAAACATCACGATGATCGGCGTCATACGCTATGCGTCCAGCGCGCGGCGGCGCTCTTTGTAAGCCTCTGCCATTTTCGGGGGAAGAATGTTGGAGGCTGCATCGACGATCGTCAGCACCGCATGCACGCTCGTGCTGTGTTTGATGGCGCCGGTGCCCGGGGGCAGAAAGCTCACCATTCCCACCAGCGACGCCGCGACGACCAGCACCCCGCCGGCCAAGCCGACCGCCCCGCCCACCAACCGATCGACCCAACCGATCTGCGCCGCTTGAACCAAGCGAAACGCGAGCCACGCGAGCAGCGCGGTGAAGGCCAGCCCCAATACCAACACCGCCAGGAATGCCGCGGCACGCGCAACGTGATCGCTCTTGAAGACGTCGGGAAACCAGACGGGTCCTTGCTCGGCCAAGCGCAGCGAGACGGCGAGACTCAACAAGAGTCCGGCCACGCCGATGGCGATCCGTACGAACCCTTTCCAAACCCCATACGCCATGGTGCCTAGCAACACGATTGCAATCACGATATCGAGCGGGCTGATCATGCTGCGGAGGATAGACGCAAATCGGTCATCGAGTGCAACGGGCGCCTGACGCAACGACGCCCGTTCGTGACGGCCAACTGATCACGGGCCAACAGCAGTACTCAGGGCGCAGCGCCGCTCAACTGATGATTGAGGCGCTCGGGTTCTGAGCGCGAACGGCGCCGTTTCTACCTGCCAAAACGAAAACGGGGCGGACCGATGTCCGCCCCGTGGAGAAACCGTTGAAGCAACCGTCGACTAGAAACGCAGCGTGTAAGTCGACGATGGCGGTGTGGTGATGAACAAGAAAATCGGCTGACCTTCGCGCACGAAGTCGAGTTTCGGCGGCTCGGTGCGGAGCGTCACCTCGGTGTTTTGGTCGACCACGATCTTGTCGGGCAGACGCTGTTCGCATCCCGGCTGACGCTGCACGTGATACGTGCCGTAGGGAAGTGTCGCGAAGGTCTTCATGGCCAAGCCGTTCAGCACCAGCGTGGGACGGCACTTCTCGTTCTCCGAGGCCCACGAGAATGCGAATGTGTTGGGGTTGACGTAGATCGGGTCGGGAACGCCGCCTTCCGCGAGCTGCATCTCGAACGGCGGGAAGGTCAAGTCGCCGGCCGACACGCGATACCGGCCGGGCGGCAACACCACGCGGAACTCATCCAGGCCATCGGCGACGCGAGAGGTGAAACGCGTGGCCGCAACTTGGAACGCTGCATCGCTGAAGCCGTCGTTGCGACCGCCGATCCGCTCGATCTTGATTGAAGCGCGCTGCGTTGGTGTCAGGTCGCGCGTCTTGAATCGTGTCACCACGCCCGAGGCCCAGAACGTCTTCAGATCGTCGACCGCGGCACGCGGCGTTGTCATCTGGAACAAGACCTCTTGCGCCTGAGGCAACAGCCCCGGACGCGCGGTGCGCTCCAGCTCTTGCTCCCAATCGGCAGGGTCCATCTTCAGCAGGTCGAGCGTCTTTTCGTACTGCGTGATCGACGCTTCCAAATCGACGCCACGGGCGTGCAAGATCGCGCCTTGGAAATGTGCCTTGGCGACAGTCTTGGTAATGTCGGCCAGCGCCTTCTGATCCTTGATGAACAGTTGATCGGTGGCGTACTTGCTGTCGATCTCGTCCAGGTAGCGCTCCACATCGTAGAGCGCGGACTTGACCGTATTGCTGGTCACGCCTTCACCTTGCAGCAGCAGGTGATAGTTGGTGAGCGCTCGATACAGGTCGCTCATCCGCTCGACCTCGCTCAGCACCGGATCGTAGCCGGCGACGTTGGGCTCGACCGGCGGCGGTGCCGGGGCCTGCGTTGCCGCCGGTTTCGCGGCCGGTTTGCCCTTGGCGGCAGCATTCGTGTTGCTCGCCAGTGCCGGCCCGGCCAGGCATGCCATCACGGCGAGAGTCGTCAGTCGCAAGAATGTCGTGTGCTTCATAGATCAGCTCCCGCTTTCGATCTCAGTCGCTTTTTGCGACAGACCGAACTGGCGAAGGATGTTCACGTAGTTCTGTTTGAAGGGTTGCAGCTCGGTGCCCTGGAACTTCTTGCGGGCTTTATCGAAGGCACGCTCCGCATGTTGAATCGCGTTGATGCGATCGCCGAAGTTGGCTTGAGCGCGCGACAGGTCGAAGTAGCCGACCTCATCGCCTCCCCATTCGAAACTGGTCGCTTCCTCGGCAGCATGCAGCGCTTCTTTGAAACGGTTGGCGTTGAAGTGCGCATACGAGATCACGTGCAGTGAGCTGCCGTACTGCATCTGGATATCTTGATTGTCGGGATCCAGCTTGAAGGCCAATCGACCGTACTCGACGGCCTGGAGCTTGTAGGCGTGACCTTCTTGCCGGCTCGAGTAGTCGGCCATCTGGCGGTAAACCTCGGCGCGTTCGATGTGCCCCTGGGTCGCTTCGGCCGCCTGCCGGAACACCTCCAGTGCCTCGTCCGGATTCGTCCCTTCGGTATTCATCAAGTCCAGTGCGATCTGCCACAGCACACCCGCGCGCACGTTGCCGCTGTCGAAGCCGACAACCTGATAGAGCTGTGCGAAACGGTCGTCGTACTTGCTGGCGAACCCCATGCGGCAGGCTTCGCGGACACGAACCAGATACAGATTCGGTACTTGCGAGTAGCGCGCCATCTCGAACGTGCGCTGCACGTATTGCAGCACGTACTTGGCGAACGTCTCGTAATCGGCGCCGTCGCGGGATTTGCCCGAGAGCTCTTCGTAGCGCGCCATCAGCGCCTTGTACATATGCCAATTGGCGGCGTTCTCGAGCTCGACATTGCTCCAGTGCTCGGACTTGAGCTTCTCGAAGTAGGCCGTCCCGATCACGTTGTGCTTGAAGAACGGATCGTCCTGCAGGATCGTGAGGCTCTTTTCCATCGCGCCCAGCACGTCTTTGCCGAAGTCGTACTTGAAGGTCTCGGGCGCCGCCTTCCACAACTCGAAGCGAGCGTGGCCGCCCACGAACGACACCAGCGCAAAGTCGTTGCCCGCGCGCGGCAGTCCGGCGGCGTCGATCGACGTCACGAACGCGTCGGCCGCTTCGGCGGCCGCGGTCCAATTGCGCGCGTTGTAGGCGTCGACAGCGGTCGTACGCAGCATTTCGAGATTCGCCGGTGGTGCCGGCGGTGGCGCGTTGTCCGCAGCGCGTGCAACGGAGGCCAGGGCGAGTGCGAGCAGCGCAAGCGGGGTGGTCTTGGTCATCACGAGGCACCTCTGATGTAAGCGTAGAGAGCGCTCCGAGCGTTCTCGGCTTCAGCGACTTTGGAAGTGACGGCGCGCGCATTCCCTTGGCGCGCAACGAACAGAGCAGCGAGACCATCGTCCCCAACGGTGAGGACGTGCACGATCCCGTCGTTATAGCGAATGACGAAGTTGCGGCCATCGCGCTGCAGTGACACCACTCCGGCCTCCCCGCCTCTCCATGCGCCCCGCGTCAGCGCCTGCTTCAGCAGGTCAGTCAACTCGGGAAGCAGAAGGTTCCAACGCGCGGCGTCGACGGAGCGCTGGCCGATGTCTCCAACAGCCACTAACGGCAGGCCGTATTTGTTGGCCAACGCCGTGCGCACTGCATCGAGTCGCGAGTTGCCGGATCCGCGTGAAGGAGCTCCCGCAGATCCGGTTCCAGGACCCGCATCGGCCGGACCCGCAGCGTACTTGATCGAATTTCCTGTTCCACCAAAACCGCCAGGGTTGAGTCCGGGGCCCGGCCGGCCTGCGGGGGCGCCGCCGCCCTTTCCACCGGAACCGCCGGCTGGCAAGGTGACATCGGGATCGCCGCCGCTGTGTCCGCCATACAACACGGTGGCGCTGCGGCTCATGCGATCGGCCGAGAGCGTTGGCAGGCCGGCCGGTTTGGGGCTCTTGCCGTTGGCGACTCCACCAAGTGCCACGTCCGGTGCGTCGAGCGAACCGGTGACGCCCGCTCGACCTTTGAGTTGATCGGCCGCCATCATCAACTCCGGTCGACCAGCCTTACCAGGCGTGCGCGACGTGGTCAGCACATCGGGCGCTTGTTCCTGCATTCGTTTGGTGTCGAGTCTTGAGACAGCGATCTCCTGCTTGGTCTGCTTGAGCTTCTCTTCAGGCAGATTGATCTCGGGAGTCTCTTGAACCGGTCTGAGCTTGACGATCTTCGGCGGTTCGATCTTGAGCGGCTCCGGTTTGGGCAGCTCGATCTTCTTCTCCGGTTCAGGTGGTGGCAGCCGCTTCGCGATCTCGACCTTCGGTACGGGCGGCGGCGGCGGCATTTCCGGTTCCGGAATGAAGCTGATGAGTAGATCCGGGACCAGCGAAGGATCCTTGACGGCTTCGACCGTAAACCATGCGACACCGACCAGAAAGGCGATCACACAGATGTGGACTGTGGCGGAAACAGTCACACTGCGCACGCGCTTCCGATCGACACTCGTATTTTTGCTGACGAGCATCTTGTCAAACACGGTACGGCCCCTTCCCTCGGTCCCCCGACCCAAACGTGTTTACCAACGCAGCCAACTGCTGTCCGAACGCTGGTTCGAACTCAGAAGCGGCGTGCTTACTTAGCGGTGCGAACTACGGTGATTCGGTGCAGATCGCTGTGGCGACTATCGGTGGCGAAAGCGCGCACAGTGAGATCGTTGGCACCCAGACGCGGCAAGCCGGCATCGGGCACTTCGAAATAAGTGCGATAGGGTGCGTCAGAGGCGCCTTCAGGGGCGCGGTCGATCTTCACCAAGTCTTTCGGCTCGGCCTGACGCAAGACTGCCGTGCGATTGCCGACCTCGACGCGATCGATGGCTGAGCGCGAGAAGATCACACCCGACAAGGTCACGAATGCAGCACTCGTGGTGCGCGGCATTTCATGCAGCACGATTTGAGGACGAAATGCCTCGGTGTTGAATACGAGCCCCTTCTGAACAGGCGGTGCTGCTGCAGCGCTGTCGGCCTTCTCTTGCGCATAGAACAGAGCGCCCGATGAGACAGCCATGGCTGCGGCGAGACACGTGATTACCTTCACGGCCCTTCTCCTTTCTCTTTCGCGATCCCTGCCGCGAATATGTGTCCCGCCAACTTTTCGGCAAGCAGTTCGGAGAAAGCAAAAGGGGTTCGTGAAGATCCGCTTTGGTTGCGGTGTTTCGTGATTCGGCGCGCGAACGGCGCCAGCCACGAATTCGTCAGTGAGTGTTCAGGACTTGAACATCGTCTTGCTTCGACACAGGCACCAGCGCGACTTCGAGAATGCGCGGACCCTGCACGGCCGACGCAACCAGTCGGTGCATGCTGCCGAATGGAATGCTGTCACCGGCTTGCGGCAGTCTGCCCAGTTCCGATTGCAGAAAGCCGGCGACCGTGTGGACTCCCTCGGGAAGGTCGGGAACATCGCCGATCAAGTCGAAGGCCCGCGCTAACGGGAGTGCAGGGTCGAGCAGATAGCCGCCACCCGGTCTGGCTCTCACCGGATCGAGCTCTTCGGCATCGAATTCGTCGCGCAACTCGCCGACCAGTTCTTCCAGCACGTCCTCGAGTGTGACGATACCGACCGTGTTGCCGTACTCGTTCGCCACCAGCGCCATGTGGGCGCGCGAGGTTTGCAGTTGTGCAAGCAGCTTCTCCAACGGCAACGTTTCGGGAATGATCGCCACGGCTTGCGCCAGTGCCGACAGGTCCGGCGGCTTCGAGCCACTCACCAAGTAGGGAAGCAACGTCTTGGTGTGGAGGATCCGCCCGATTCGATCCGGATCGCCCAGATGCAGCGGATAGCGGCTGTACGCTTCGTCGCGGATCTTCTGGAGCAACGTCTCCCAGGGCTGCCGCAGATCGAGCGTCGCGACTCGCGCCAGCGGCACCATCACATCGCGTGCGCGACGTTTGGCAAATGGAAAGAGGTTCTCGAGCAGTCGCGCTTGAATCGGACCGATCGCGCCGCGCTCCTGTCCGCGCAGAATCAGTTGCTTCAGCTCATCCAGGCTCGGATCGGCATGCTCCGAGACATCGACCAGGTTCAGAGGTCGCAACACGGCGCGCGCTGAGAGGTTGAGCAGTGCCACCAATGGGAACAGTGCGACCTGACAAAACCGCAACGGCGCCGCGACGGCGAGCGAGACTTTTTCCGAAAGCGTGATTGCCATCGACTTGGGGACGAGTTCACCCAGCACGACGTGCAGGAACGTGATCAGCACGAAAGCGGTCGCCATCGAAACGATCGGTGCGGCGGTACCGAGCCACGGGTCGGCGGGCGACAGCACGCGGCTCATCAGCGATGCAAAGACCGGCTCGCCGATCCACCCGAGCGCAAGGCTCGTCAGCGTGATCCCTACCTGACAAACGCTGAGCGTCTCATCCAGGTTGTGTGCCAACTGATCGGCCAACTGTGCGCGGCGCGAACCGCGGCGCGCCAACGCCCTCAACCGGCTGGGGCGCACTCGTACCAACGCGAATTCTGCCGCGACGAAGAACGCGTTGAGCGCTACGACCACGACCGCCAGCAGGATTCCGACGGTCGTGCTCGAGAACGGACCGACATGCGATTCAATCACGGCGATGTTCATGCACCGGTCCTGTGCATCATCGTGAGGTGATCACGGCCATCGCAAAACCGGCAACCGGCAACAACACCATTGCGAGTGCAGCCAATGTCCAGAGTCGGTCGGCGAGGGGCGTGCGAGGTTCGGTCGCATCGATCACGAGTCCGAGCATACAGCCGGAAACAAAGCCGCCGAGATGTGCGGCGTGATCGACGCCACTCATGAAGAACATCAGCGCGCCGAGCAGTGCCCACTGCAGCAGGTAGTTCGAGGCGCCCTTCAACCTTGCCAAGCCGGAGCGCCTGCCGTACACGACGCCAAATCCCATCAGACCGAACAGCGCTCCCGAGGCGCCGATGCTCAACCCAGGATTCCACCAAGACGAGAGAAGAAACGACAGCGCTCCGGTGACCATGAAGATCACCAGAAACTTGCGAGCCCCCACCTCGCTCTCGACGAACGGTCCGAGCATGGTCAACGAGTAACCGTTCATTCCAAGATGCAGCAGGCCACCATGCAGAAACACCGCAGTGAAGAGCCGCCACCATTGACCGCCTAGCAGAATTGCCTCGCCGTCCTTCGCGCCCAGCCGCCAAAGAGCCTCACCACTGGGCGCCCACAGACTGCCGCCGCCAAGGAGAACACTCACCCCGTACATCAGCACGATGGCGGTCAACACCGCAGTGCTGGCCGATCCGAAGGTCGGCAGTATCCAATCGGCAAGGCGTGAGACGCCGCCCGTGGGGATCCCGCGCATCGCCGCACCACAGGCCGGGCAGCGACGTTCGCTGCGAGCGACCAGCTCGCGACAGTCTCGGCACATCCGATGAGAAGCGGCCACCGAGCGGCGAACCTGCTCCGCCTCGATGCTCATCGCCTCCGCACGTTTGGCCCAGCGTTGCCGCGTCCACGCGGCCCCGCCACGCAGCACGCCCACCGCGGCCAGAGCATCCAGGATCATGTTCAGGGTGTCGTTGAGGAACTTGCGAATCACGGCGCTAGTCTGGTTCATGCGCGCGCGACAGGCCAGGGGCAGGCGACGCGTGGCAATATGCACAGTCCGACCCGAGGAATAACGCGATGATCGACCTGTTCGGTACCCGCCCGTGGACTGCAAGTTTCGCCGTGGTTTCAACCCTGTTGCCCGCCCTGGGTCTGTTCAAGGTGCCTGAGCCCGAGTTGATCTACTCGGGGGCGGCGCCGGAGCAGAAAGCGGGGGTCACGGTCCTGCGCGACCCGGCAACGTTCGACCAGGACGTGACCGCACTCGACCCGGACTTCGGTGGGACCAAGCCCGATCTCGAGAAGCGGGCGGTACTGATGATCGTCAGCCGGGGGCTCGAAAACGCGTGCCGTGATGCGGAACTGCAGGAGGTCGGCACCCGCGGCATGAAGGCCACCGTGCGGCTGGTCGAAAAGGTTCCTGAGAAGGGGTGCACGTGCCTTGGTCAGCCTCGTCCCCCGAAAGCGTGGTTGGTCTCGGTGGCGCGCTTAGTCCGCTCGGCGGAGCTATCGATCACCGATGTCGTCGTGCCCTGTGTCGAGGCGCAGAAGACCCAAGCCGCGGTCGCCGGCGTTCCGGTATTGGTCTACGAAGGTTCGTGGGACGCGTCGGCCGGTGCCGAGGTCGTGCAGGACGCGGCACGTTACGGATCGATCGTCGCCAAACTCAGCCTGGGCGCGCGCGCTCCGAAAATCGATTTCACGATGCAGCATCTGTTGGTCGTGACCGGCCGCGCACGAGAAAACG
>CAZAHQ010000118.1:0-9576 GCA_964484415.1 uncultured Acidobacteriota bacterium
GACGGAGCGGATGCGCGAGATCGGTCTGCGCAAAGCGATCGGCGCGCCGAAGAACCTGATTCTGCTGCAGTTCTTGATCGAGTCGGTGACGATCAGCCTGGTGGGTGGCGTGATTGGAATCATCCTAGGTGTGGCGTTCGGGTACGGCCTGGCGGCCGTGATTCCCGATTGGCCCGGAGCGTTCATTCCGATCTGGGCGTTGGGGTTGTCGTTTGGTTTCGCGAGCCTGATCGGCGCGATCTTCGGGATTTACCCCGCGTACCGCGCGGCGCAACTCGACCCGATCGAGTCGCTACGCTACGAGTGACGACGCTGGAGCCAGCGACTCGGTAGACCCGCGTTGTTGGCTCCTAGCACTTGGCTGACTTGCGCTTCTTACCCACGCTTTTCTTGGTCATCACCTTCTGAATGTACTCGGTCGCCGACGGCACCTTGCAGGCGGTGCCGCCCATGTCGACCGTTACCACGCCGAGTTTCTTTGCAACGTCGATGGCAGTGCCGTTCAGCGGCGCCACGTAACTTCCCACCGCAATCACGAACCCATTCATGGTGTGGCGGACGCGGTTTGGCTGAGCATGGAGCGTGTTCTGCACCCGCTTCAACAGTTTCTCGAGTGCGGCGAGATCGAGATCCTCATCTTGTTTGGTCGCTACCAAGCTCGACAGCGTCGACCAGCCTGATGCTGCGATGTTCTCCGTTTTGGAGTCGATCCATTCCAGTGCCAGCGCCCACCCGTGTTGGCTCCCGGCTGCCACCCAGGGGACGGTGTACTCGGATAGCCACGGCCAGTAGGCGCCACGCACCCACTTCTGAAGGTCTTTCTTTGTCATCTTGGCGTCGTCGGTAATCAGGCCGGCGAGGTACATGGCATCCGAGATACCGGTGTCGTAAAGGCCAAGCGCCAACTCGTAGTTGGTCTTCACCCGCTTCTGGATCTTCTTGAGGTCCTCGACCTTGACGCCGAAGAATGGCTCTTTGGCACCGTGTTTGAGGAGCGTCTTCTTGATCGACTCGCTTCCCAGTGACTTCAACTCGGCAACAACTTGTGGCACGGTCATCAAGCGGGTCCTCCTACAGCACGCGGCGAGGCGGAATGATAACGCCGGCAACCAACATTCCGGTTCCCAACGCGACCGTCATGAGCAAGGTGGTGAACGCGGCATCGATACCCGACGTCACCTGCTCTGCCAGCAGTGCGGTGATGCTGCGAAAGCCGATGCTTCCCGGAACCAACATCAACATCGCGGGTACATAGACGATCGCCGACGGCTTGTTGCGCCATCGCGCGTAACCGTTGGCGGCCAGGCCGGCGAGCAAGCCGCCGACAAAAACGCCGAGCTCCGGGCCAAGCCAACGTGCGCCCAACTGGCCACCACAAAACGCCAGAACACAGCCGGCCACGACAAACGGCACCTCGCGCGACGGTGCACGAAATAGCGCGGCCATGGCGAGCGGTGCGACCAACAGCGCCAACACCAGCGACCAGATCGAAGCCGGTTCCGGCTCGAGCATCGCCGGTGGTCCGAAGATCATGGCGGCCAATCGCCCACCCAACGCTACGCCAAACGCCATCGTGATGAACACCATGGTGGCGCCGGCCGCGCGCGCCGTTCCCGACGCGAGGTGTCCGGTGGCCAGTTCGTTGGTAGCAACCGTCAGCATCATGCCGGGCAGCAACAGCACCAGGCCGGCGAGCATTGCAATTTGTGGGTTGAGCGTGCCGAGCGTGGTTGCCATCGCGACGGCCACGAACGAGGCGACGATTGCGGAGAGCGGCACCTGAATTCGCCGCATTGCGTCACGGCATTCGGCGCGCCACGCAAGCAGACCCACCAGCGGCCCGATCACGAGCGCGGCGCCGACCTCGGGCCAACCACCACCGACGAAGCGCGCTGCCGCAGCGGCCGCGAATCCATGCCCCACCAACATCACGACGCGACGCCACCTGCCGGATTTCGCTTCCAAGATCTCTTGCAGCCGACTCGTGCCGCGCGGTGGATCGATGTCCCCGCGCACCAACGCGCTGAGCAGTGTGTCGAGTCGCGCGAGTTTGGTGAGGTCGGTAACCGCAGGCTGCAAGCGCAGCAGGTATGTCTCCGCGCCGGCTCGGCCAAACGATGCAAACAACGCCGTCGGCTGCACGAAAAACTGTCCGTCGATTCCCAACCGCGCAGCGAGTTGCGTCATCGCATCTTCGACACGCGCGGTTGAGGCTCCGTAGCGATGTAACCCGCGACCCAGATCGACGATCAGTGCCTGCGTTTGTTCACGATCGGTCATGCCGCCTCGCGGCGCAGTGCCTCGATGGGGTCGAGCCGGGCCGCTTGAATCGCCGGATAGATGCCAAACACCAACCCCACGATCGCCGACACACCGACGGCAATCACGACAGCCCAGGGTGACCATGCAATCGGCCAACCGCTGAACCATGTAATCGCGAAGGCAATTCCCAGCCCCACCACGATGCCGATCAAGCCGCCGATGCCGGTGATTGCCAACGTCTCGGCCAAGAACTGATTGCGGATGTCCTTCTGCTTGGCGCCGAGCGCACGGCGAATACCGATTTCGCGCGTTCGCTCCAGTACCGTCGCAAGCATGATGTTCATGATCCCGATGCCGCCGACCAAGAGCGAGATCGCCGCGATGCTGCCCATGACCATGTTGAAGATTCGCTGCGTTTTGCGATGTTGCTCGAGGAGCTGCTCCGGAACGACCAGCGAGAAATCGTTGACGCCGCGATGCCGAGTCTCGAGCAGGCGCGACAGACTGACCGCCGCGGTGGGGGTGCCGACGCCACTACGAATTCGCAGATGGATCTCGTCGAGCTCGTCCTCGAGCAGCTTGTATTTGAAGCGCTTCAATGCGGTTTCGATCGGCAGGTAGATGTTGTTGGAAGGGTCGGACAGTTTCACTCCCTCGAACTCGGCGCGATCGACCCGCTGCGAGGCGAGCACGCCGACGACCGTCAACCACAGGTGGTTGACTTTCACCGGCTTGCCCAGTGCCGGCTCACTTCCAAATAGCGCATGGGCCGCCGAATTGCCCAACACGCAGACCTGCGCGATCGTTTGATCGTCGAGCGAATGAAGCAGTCGGCCGCTTCCCAGTTGCAGGTTGGCCAGTTCGAAATATGTCGGGCTCACGCCGAAGACGGCGGCATCACTCTTGCCGCGTTCGCTGAACAACGAGTAGGTGGCGACCTTCTTGAGCGCTCCGTGCGCTTCCACGAAAGGCAGCGTCTCCAGCGCGGCGTCCATGTCGGCCAACGACAGGCCGAGGGAGTTCTCGCGCGTCTCCTTGAGTTTGTCCTCCGATGGCGGCGTCGACTTCGCGATTACATTGCGCAGCCCCATCATGTCGATCATCTTCAGCGCCTCGCGCTCGGCGCCGGCACCGATGCTGAGCATCGCGATCACGGCTGCAACGCCGAAGATCATTCCCAGCAACGTCAGCGCGGTGCGCATCTTGTGATGCGTGAGGCCTTCCAATGACTCCGCCAACGCAGCGCGCCATTCGGTCATTGCACGCGCTCCGGATCGCCCAAGGCCACCAGGTCGCCAGCCTTTAGCCCTTCGAGAATGACGCTGCGCATCGGGCTGCGATCGCCGATCTTGACAGAGCGCTTCTCGTAGCTGCGACCCGACTCGACCCACACCCAATTCTCGTCACCCTTGCGGAACAGTGCTTGATTCGGTACCGCCATCACCGACTCTTGCCGCTTGACATGTAACACCGCATGCGCCGATAGGCCTGGCTTCATTACCGAGATGTCGGGTTTGTCGAACGAGACCATGATGTCGAAGTACTTCAGCGGGCTCTCGCGCTCGATTGGTGAGGCCACGGCGCTGACGCTCTTGACCTTGCCGGTGTAGATCGTGCCGGGCTGTGCATCCAGTTCGATCGAAGCGAGCGTACCGACCGAAACCCCCGACATCTCCGATTCCAAGACCCGAATCAATGCTTCGAGCGTCGAGAGGTCGGGAAGTTGACCGATCTCCTGGCCTGTCCACAGCGTGTCACCGACCTTGATCCGCTCGCCGCTCCAGTTTCGGCCCAAGACAAAGACGCCATCGTGCGGGGCCGCCAGCGCCATTCTTCCGCGCGCCTCCACCACCTGCTGCATCTTCAACGAGTGCGTTTGCCGCTGCAGGCCAAGAAGCTGCATGTCGGCCGCATGTTGCTTGCCTTGCCGCTTCTGCTTCGATTGAAGGATGCCGGTCTTCTTGTCGAGAAACTCGAGGCTGACTTGTGAATCGATGATGTCGTTGCGCGAAAAGACCGTCTCGTCTTTCTGCGAGAACCGCTGCGAGACATCGCGCTCCATTCCGGTCATGCGCAGTTGCTCACCCAACTCGAATCGCTCTTGGCCCTGCGAGCCGGTGCGCGCTGCAATCTGGAGGTCGGCTTTGGTGATGTTGCTGCGACTCTCTTGCTCTTGGCGCTCGGCTTCGGTTTCATCGAGTCGCGCGACGATTTCGCCGGCCTTGACGACCGATCCGTCGGGCAAAAGCCACGCAAGGTTCTGGCGGCCGCGCAGCTCGTTGGGCACCGTCACCGGCGTGGAGGTGGCGGCTCGCAACAGGCCACGCCCTTCGGTTTGCATCTCGAAAACGCCGGGTTGCATTTGAAGCGATGGCGGCCGCGGCTTGTCGTTGCCGCACGCCAACAGCAGCGACAACAGCAGCGCGACGAGCGCGATGTTCCTCACGACTGAACGCCAGGAACGCGAACCGTGTCACCCGCGGCCAAGCCTTGGACCACCTCGACGTGTCCGTCGGCGCGTCGCCCGACCTTGATTCCAACGCGACCGGCTTGTGGTGACAATCGCTCGACATGGGCGCCGTCGGCGTCGTACTGAATTGCTTCCTCGGGTACGGCAATCACGGGCTCGGCAGTGTCGGCCAGGATCGTGATATCGGCCGCCATGCCGGGGCGCATCCACGACGAGTCGGGTTTTTCCAGTTCGATCACGGCATCGAAGACGATGCTCGGCGATTGATCCGACTTGGTGTGGAAGATTCTGCCGAGTTTGACGACCTTGCCGCTGAAGAGCTTGTCGGGGTTGGCCTTGAGTCGAACCTCCGCCTTCTGGCCGGCGCGCACATGCCCCGCATCCGATTCGGGCACGCGCGCGTTGATTCGCATCTGCGAAAGATCGGCCACCTCCAAGAGCGACATTCCGAACCACGCTTCTTCGCCGACCTTCGGCTTCTCGCCGCGCCAGGTGGTGAGGTAGACCACAAAGCCATCGCGCGGCGCCTTGAGCGTCATCCCTTCGATTCGATCGTTGAGTTGCTTGATGGTGGTTTCGAGTTTCGCAATGCGATTCTTCGACGCCGCCTTCTTGGCTTCGTAGTTGGCCCGACCTGTTTCGAGCCTGCGTTCGTTGAGTTCGGTTTCGATCTTCGCGACCTCGTATTCGGCTTGTTGTTTGGCCAATTCGATCCGTCCAATGAACTCGTTGGGAACATCGAGCTTGCGTTTGGCCTTGTCGGCGCGCATCAGCGCTTCGGCGCGTTGAAGCTCCAGTTCCTCGAGCTGTTGCTGCCCTTCGAGCACGGTCTTCTCGTATTCCTTCTTGGTGGAGTCCAGCTCGGATCGTCGCAGCATGAGGGTGTCGCGCTGCGACTTGGTGTCGAATGCACAGACCGGTTGGCCGGCCTTCACCTGTTGACCCTCGGGCGCAAGCATCACGATGTTGTAGTCCCAGACTCCAGGCACGCCGGCGCCGAGTGTGGCCTTGGCCACTGCCTCGAGCTCGCCATCGGCGAGGACCTTGGCTGACAACGGTGCGAGTTGAACGGTGACGCTACCGGCCTTGCTTGCCGAGGCGGACGCGCCGCGAGTCGTAAGCCCCACCAGTGCGATCAAGGCCACCGCGGCCGTGCCGAGCCCGGCGATCCACCACGCGCGAGTGCTCATGGCGACACTTTGATAGACGCTGCATCGAGCACGTCGCCCACCGATAAGTCGCTGCTGTTCTCGATCACGGCATGAAAGGAATCGAGGGCGAGCGGTTTGATCTGCGCTTGCTTTCCGTTCGCAACGACGTACAGGCCATCTTTGCTGCGACTGACGGCCGCCAGCGGGACCAGCATTGCGTCGGCGATCTCTTGCACGATTACCTCACTGCGTACGCTCATGCCGGGACGCATCAGCTCTTGATCGAGTTTGTCGAAGGAGAGCGTGACGCGATAGTAGGCGGCCTTGCCCCAGTCCTTGACCGGCTCGCTGCTGCCGGCGACGCGCTTGACCTGGCCTTGCATCGGCGTCTGCGGGTATGCATCGAGAATCAAGACGGCGCGTTGCCCGGGCTGGAGGAACTTGACTTCGGCCTCACCTGCGAATGCCTCGACCTCGAGCGCGGACGGGTCGGGAATGGTCGCTACCGGCCAACCGACGAAAACCGTATCACCAACTTGCACCTTGCGATCGGTTTGTGGATTGGAGCCGTACACGAAGACGCCGGAGCGCGTGGCGCGCAGCTCCATCGAATCGAGCGCGCGCTGGGCCCGTTCCAGTCTCTCTTGCACGACTTGGATATCGATTTCGCGCTGCTTGTTATCGCTAGTGGTGGTGGCATCGTGCGTTTGCAGCGCCTTGCGCGCCGTCTCTTCGGCGCTCTTGGCTTTGGCGAAGGCGAGCTGTTTGTCTTCGAACTCGCGGGCCGGGCGCACGTCGGCGGGTACTCTGGCGTCGATGGTGGCCTTCTCAAGCTCGATGCGCGCCTTCTCGTACAGCAACTTGAGGTCGAGGGCCTTGGCTCGTGCCTCCGCGTCTTTCAGCGCGTCGTCTTGCAGCTTCTCGTTGAGGTCGATTTCGGCGGAGGTGATGTCGGTCTGCAGTGTGCCGGTGTCGAAGCGAACAACCGGGTCGCCGGGATTGACCGCGGCACCTTCGGTTTCGAGCCATTTGATGGCAAGTCGCCAGCTTGGCGTTTGCGGCACCACGAACACGTCGCCGCTGGCCGAGTCGATTTTTCCGGAGAGCAGCAGGGTTTTTCGGAACGGCGCGCGCGTGACCGTGAGCGAATCGGCGCGCGCGATGCTGAGCGACGTGAGAAGGCTGGCGCCTAGCATGAGGTAACAGGTGAGTCGACGATGCGTGTTCATGACACCTTGCCGTCACGAACGTGAATCGTGCGTTTGGCATTGGCGGCAACGTCGGCGTCGTGTGTGACCATCACCACGGTGTGCCCCTTGTCGTTGAGTTCTTGCAGCAGGCCCAAGATTTCGCGCGCTGTTTTGCTGTCGAGGTTGCCGGTGGGTTCGTCGGCCAGGATCATCGCCGGTTCATTGATGAGGGCTCGCGCGATCGCAACGCGTTGACGCTGGCCGCCTGAGAGTTCGTTGGGGCGATGTGTCGAGCGCTCGGCTAAGCCCACCAGGTTGAGTTTGTCGTGGGCGCGTTCGAGGCGCGCCGCTTTGACGATTCCGGCATACGACAGCGGCAACGCGACATTCTCGAGAGCGGTGAGGCGCGGCAACAGGTTGAAGGTCTGAAACACGAAGCCGATTTCTTTGTTGCGAACCTCGGCCAGGCGGTCGTCATCGAGTGTTGCCACGTTGGTGCCGCGCAGCGAGTACGAACCGTTGGTGGGCCGATCGAGGCAACCGAGGATGTTCATGAGCGTCGACTTGCCGGAGCCCGACGGCCCCATGATCGCCACGAACTCCCCCTCGTCGATATTGAGAGTCACTCCGTCGAGCGCCTTCACCAGCGCATCGCCCATCTGGTAGTGCTTCTCGAGGCCCTCGATTGAAATCATCTGTGCCCGCACCCCCGGGACTTTCAACGCCCGGGAAGGATATCCGTTCCCCTTCTCCCCGCAACTGATCCAGGTATGTCACACATATTTCGCTCACTAACTCGGGGACGTCATACCTATTTCGCTCTTTGGCTTGCGACCCGGCCGTTGGGGTCTCAGTCGCCGCCCGACAACGCGCTCCAGTTCGGCGGTGAGAGCATCGTCGATGGTGGGGCGCCCGGTTCGTGTGTTGCGGCGGATGGTCTCGATGAGTTCGGTGGGGATCGGCTCGGCGAGCCAAGCCGACCAGTCGGGAACATGCCCCGGGAAAGGACGTGAGTTACTCAGCAGCACGTCAAGCTTTCCGGATGAATGCGCGGCGGCACTCGACCACGGATAGAGCTCGGCGCGCTCGACGAGCTTGGCGCGTACCGGGTTGTTTTCCACGTATCGCACTACGTGCCATAGGTACTGCTCGTCTAGCAGTGAGGAACGAAACCGGTTGGCCCAGAGATGCCCGGTCCAGCCGCGCGACTCGTGGATGTAGCGCGCAGGTAGACCTGACGGTCAGCGTCACTGAAGAAGACCGGCTTGCGATGATTGCCACGGTGGACGATGTGAAAGGGGTAACCCGGTACGACGATCCGTGCGGTGCGTGCCATGCGGCGATGGTCGTGCGTCGCGCGCAAATCTGCCGCAACAATCGCGACCGTTCCTCCCACGACGGCGACTAACTCTGCTTTAGGTAGACCGTCCCCGAATTGCTAGAGGACGCGGGCGACGACGAGGGTCATGTCGTCATGCTGCTGCGTGCCGGTGGCGAAGCGCTCGACCTCGGCGAAGATCAGGGCGCGCAGGTCGTCGATGTCGGCGTCGCCGAAGTTGGCGACCAGATCGGCGAGGCGTGGTTCGCCGAAGAAATTGCCGGAGGCGTCTTCGGCTTCGGTGATGCCGTCGGTGTACAACACCAGCAGATCGTCCGGTTGCAGTTGCAGCGTGACTTGCTCGTAAACGGCGCCTTCTGACACGCCGAGCACCAAGCCGGTCGCATGCAGGCGCTCGGGCTGGGTTGCACCACGACGCAATAACAAGCCGGGATTGTGTCCGGCGTTGGCGTACGTGAGCATGCGTGTAGCGATATCCCAGTGCGCGTAGAACAGTGTGGCGAACTTCGACGCGGGTGCGGTGCGACACATCAGCCGATTGATGCGCCCCATCATCAGTGACACGTTGCGACTGTGGTTCACGGCTTGACTGCGAAGCCCACCCTGCAAGCTGGCCATCAACAGCGCCGCGCTCACCCCTTTGCCGGAAATATCGCCGAGCGTCACGCCAAAGGCGTTGTCCGGCAATTCCAGGAAGTCGTAGTAATCGCCGCCGACCTCGCGCGCCGGGCGGCACGCACCGGTGAGCTGAAGCGTTGCGATCGTGGGCGTCCCCTGCGGGAACAGTTGCGCCTGCACGTCCTGCGCAATCGAAAGCTCTTGTCGCATGCGCTCTTGCTCGGCCGCTTCGCCGATCAGCTCCGAGTAGTCCAGTGCAATCGCCAGTTGCCCGGCAACCGCCTGCAGCAACTCGCGATCGTCCTTCGAGTACGGTTCCTCGGAGAGCTTCTCGCCAAGCACCAAGAACCCAACCAGCCGCTGGCCGGTCGCCAACGGAACGATCAAGCGACCTCCAAAATTGTCGGTGAGCTCGCGCACGGCGGAGTCGATATCGGCAAGCTGCTCGGCGAGATTGACGCGCCGCAACGGGCTGGGGGTCTCCAGTGCAGATGGCACAAGGTCGAGCGGCTCCGGCGAACCGGCAAGCAGCGCTTCGAGGCGTTG
>CAZAHQ010000119.1:0-9466 GCA_964484415.1 uncultured Acidobacteriota bacterium
AAGCGCAGCGCCCACCGATAGACACGCAGCACATGGTGCGCGTCGAGAGCGAGATCGCGATTCAGATAAAACGGCATAGCGGCGGTCCACAGCAACTCATGCCGCGAACTAAACAGGGGCGAGCCATCGGCCCGCCCCTTTGAAAACGCTCCACCAAATTCCGAACTCACGCAGCTTTACCCGCCGAACTCTTGCGCAGCATCGTGCCGATGCCGAACAGCACAGCGCCGCTAGCCAACACCGCCAAGCCGAACATGTCGGCCTGATGTGCCGAAACGTGAATCTCTTCCCACTTCACCATCTCGGGATTGAGGACGTTGAATTCGGTCAAGGCTCCGAGCAGCGTCATGAAGAACCCGTTGAACAACACGAGCGCCCCCAACATCGTAACCAGGTTGGCAAACCCACCGATGCCCGATCGCTGCGCGAGTTCCTTGGCGTCGGCCAGCGGACTATGCCGCCTGCCGTAGACCCAGTAAATGATCATCCCCAGGTCCAACCAGACCAAGAAACGAACCCAGGTCAGCACCGGCAAGCTCAGCATCAATGCAAGCGAGCACAGCACGCCCAAGACCGGGATCACCCAGCCCCCCGGCACACGGAACGGCCGGGGCGCAGATGGGTTTTTCACGCGCAGCACGATCACCGCCATGCAGACCACCAAGAACGCAAACAGTGTTCCGATGCTGGTCATCTCGCCGACGGTTTGGATCTTGGTCAGACCGGCCACCAGTGCCACCACCAGGCACGTGATGATCGTGGTGATGTACGGCGTGCCGAAACGCGGGTGCACGGCGCTGACGCGTGCCGGTAACAGTTGATCGCGGCTCATTGCAAAGAAGATGCGCGGTTGACTCATCAACATCACGAGCAGCACCGAGGTGATGCCGGCCACAGCTCCGGCCGAGATCAATCCGGCGGCCCAGTCCAAGCCGATCTTGCTCAGCGCATAAGCGACCGGCGCGTTGAGGAACTGTGCATCAGCCTTCAGAGATACGAGCGGAAGCAGCCCGGAGAGCACCAGGCAAACCGCGAGATACAGCACGGTGCAGATCACCAGCGAGGCAATGATTCCGATCGGCAGATCGCGCTTCGGATTCTTTGCCTCCTCCGCCGTGGTGCTCACCGCATCGAAACCGATGTATGCGAAAAACACCACGGCTGCGGCGCTCATCACACCCGAAAATCCGTACGGCATGAACGGCGTCCAGTTGGCAGTGTCGACGTGGCTAAATCCCATGAAGATGAAAAACAGGACGACCAACAGCTTGATCGCCACCATCAGGGCGTTGAAGCGCGCACTCTCGCGCACGCCCACTACCAACAAAACCATGATCAGCAGCACGATTCCAACGGCCGGGAGATTGATGATCGATCCCTCGAACGTTCCCGGCGAGCCGGTCATCCAAACCGGCAGCGAGATATCGAAGAAGGTGTGGAGCATCTTCTGCATGTAGCCGCTCCACCCGATCGCCACGGTCATCGATCCCACCGCGTATTCGAGGATCAAGTCCCAGCCGATCATCCAAGCGAAGATCTCGCCTAGGGTGGCGTAGGCGTACGTGTAGGCGCTGCCGGCGATCGGAATCATCGAGGCGAATTCGGCGTAGCACAGCGCCGCAAACCCGCAGACCAACCCGGCCAAGACATACGACAGCGTGATCCCGGGCCCCGCCTGGTTGGCAGCAGCAGTTCCGGTGAGCACGAAGATTCCGGTGCCGATGATTGCGCCGATTCCAAGCAACGTGAGGTCGAAAGCGCTGAGCGAGCGCTTCAGCGACTTGCCGCCGTGCTCGACATCGCTCATCAGCTTGTCGATCGACTTCGTCTTGAGTAGATGTGAATCCATGCCACCTCCGGGCGGAATCATACGAGATGCCGGCGATTCGAAGCGGGGGGATTGCTGGACATTCATGGCCCCGTGGTCCGGGTCCGGTCGACGCAAGGCGCTGGTTGTCCCTCGGGCTCAGGGCGCTTGCGACTGCCGCCACCCTACCAGCGACCGCCCGATGGTCGCGGCGCCGGATCGCTACTCCACTCGATCCAGACTCGGCCCGGCGCGCGCCTCCCACAAAACCGTCCCGAAGCCGCGCTCGCCGCGACTCGTCACGGGGTTACGGCAGCAACTCCATCACATGCTTGTTCACCAGCTTGCCGTCGGCCGAGCCCTGTAACTTGGCCAGCGCTGCCTTCATCACCGCACCCATCTCCTTCTTCGATGTGGCGCCCAACTCGGCGATCGCGGCTTGCACCGCTGCGCGCACCTGATCGTCGCTCGCCGCTTGCGGCAGAAACTCTTCGACGATCTTCAACTCGGCTTCTTCCTGTGCCGCCAACTCGGCGCGACCGCCCTTGCGATAACTCTCGATCGACTCGCGACGCTGCTTGGCGTACTGGCCTATCACGCGCAGCGTTTCGGCGTCCTCAAGCTGATAGTCCAACCCTTTGGCCTCGCGTTGCGCAACCTCGGCCTCGAGGATCTTGGCCTTGAGCATTCGCAGTACACCGACACGCTGTGGTTGTTGAGCTTTCATCGCGACTTTCACTTCGTCCAAGATTCTTTGCTTCAGACTCATTGCGGCATCTCCCGCGGCGGTAGGCAGCGGGATGGTAGCAGAGCGGGGAAGGAGAGCGTGCAGGTCTCGGCACCGGTCGAGGTTGGCGCGGGGGTTGATGCGATTTTGGTGAGTCGTTCCCAGCGTTCGGCATCGCGCGGCCGGCCGCTGCGACGCAGTACTTCGGAGAGACCGCGCAGTGTTCGACGCCTGAATCGCTCGTCGGCAGCATCGAATTCTGAAGCGAGGCGTGCGAACTCGGCCTGCGCTCTCCCCAATGCGCCGGTCGCGAGATCGATTTCAGCGCGCACCAGTCCACGACGCATCTGTACCGTCAGCGGCAACGACAACAGCGGCTGCTCGTCGGCCATCGATAGCCAAACGGTTGCGAGCGCAGCGTTGCCGTCGGCCAACGAGGCTTCGGCGAGCGCGAGCAGCGCGTCGGTACGCTCGGTCAACGCGCTGGATTGTTGATACACCGACGTCGCCGCGTGCGTGGCGAGCGCTGGGAATCCCAGCGATGTCAGCGCGCTCGCCAGCGTCAGCAGCGCCGCATAGCGATCGTCATTGCGGCGAGCCGTCTGTGAGGCCAAGTCGGCCGCGGCGGCTGCGGTGGCGTGATCGTCGATCGAGAGTGCAGCGCGAGCGCGATCGAGCCAACGATCGTGTGCGGCGCCATCGAGATTGTCGACGAAGGCCGGCTCGACCAATGGTGCGATATGCACGCGTTCGGCGAGTGTCCACGCCGGCACGCGCAGCGCGTTGGCCAGCGCCGGAAGAACGGCCAACGATGGGAATCGATCGCCGATTTCGAGGTCTGCCAGCAACGTGACGGTAAGTGGCCGGCTCGACTTGCGCCCAGCAAATGCAGCGCGTCGTCGATCGAGCCCGAGACCCTCACGTCGCGCCCGCAGCCACCGACTAAACCAGCGCGCGCCCTCTGGCTTGCGCGCCCCACGCAGACCTTGACTGCTCATTCGTCGCCCCCATCGCGGTCGGCTCCAGTGCGCCGCCGCACCGCGAAGAGTACGAGCGCCTCTTATCACTCCACGCTCGAACCCTCCCCGATCGCCGGCTTGCTCGTCGCCCTCCCCACCGCCCCCCGTGCACCCGACACACACAATTCGGGGACGCTCTACCTATTGCGGCGCCGGGATGGGGCGGCATCGCGTCGAATGCGCAGTTCCGAGCTCTGCCGAGGGGTCGTCGAGAAGCGGTCGGACTCGGCTGCGATTGCACGAATGCGCGTCCACCCAGCGTGATCGCCCCGCGGCTGCGATCCGCCCGTGCAAGGAAATAGGTAGACCGTCCCCGAATTACTTGCGGTGGTAAAGGAGGTCGTAGCTGGGGGCCCAGGTCTTGCCGGCGTCGAAGGAGTCTTCGCCGACTTGACGCACGGTTTGAGCATCGATCGGCGTGAAGATCATGCGGCGCAGAACTGATTTGCCCTGCTCTTTGTCGGGGGCGAGGTAGACCATGGTGCCGTTCTTCGATTCGCCGGTGAACTCCAGCAACGTCCCTTTGTCGGAGACCCATGTCTGCCGCCAAGAACCCGACTTGGCATCGAAGATGTTGAAGCTCTTGCCGCTCATGCTGGGCGAGGTCCAGTTCTCGAACACCACGCACGACCCCAAGATCGACAAAACGCTGCTCTTGCCAGCGGGCTGACCCTGCGGCGTCGTGACGTCCCATTCGCCGATCCAAAAATCGAGCGCGCGATAGCGAGCATCGGCTTTGCACGGATTGGCGAGCGAGTCGGCCCGCGTCATCAACTCGGCGAATCGCGGTTCGCCCAGCAACGAGGCGAGATCCGGATCGCTGGCCGCTGCCGCTGCGCCGGCGAATCCAGCGTCGATCGCTTTGCTCAACCACTCCAACGCCTTGTCCTTCATGCCGGCACGGGCGGCGGAGCACGCGGCGTTGTACTGCGCGGAAGGTGGCGCCTGCAGGGCGATCGCTCGCTCCCAGGCGGTCAGCGCCTCGCGATAGTCCCCCTTGGCGTGCAAGTCGGTGGCGCGGCGGACTTGATCGGCGAGACCGCTTGCATCGTTCGCTCCAGCCAACGTCATCGTCATCGCCATCGTCATCAGCAGCACAAGCAACCGTGTCGATCGCCGCATCGCGTCACCTCACCCCGCGATCCTACGGCGGACGGCTGTTTCCACGCGCAAATCCTCGTAAATCCTGGAACGCCGCGGGTCGGGCTTGAGTCGCGCCTGCTAATTCGTATACCGTCCCCGAATTGTGTATACCGATTCGCACTGCCATTTGGATCATGCGCCGATGCTTGGGGAGCAGGGTGAGATCGTTGCGCGGGCGCGCGCCGCGGGCGTGACGACGATCATCAATATTGTCAGCGGCTGCGGTGTCGACGCTGCCCGGACGGCGCTCGCCACGGCTTTGGCTTACGACGGTGTCCACGCTGTGATCGGCGTGCACCCGCACGACGCGGCGCACGCCAGCCCAATGCTACTGGAGCAAATGAAAGCGCTAGCGGGACACGAGAAGCTCGTGGCGTGGGGCGAGATTGGACTCGACTACTTCTACGACCGCTCGCCGCGCGAGGTCCAACAGCAAGCCTTCGAAGCGCAGCTCGAGATCGCGATCGATCTCGATCTTCCGTTCACGCTGCACGTGCGCGATGCGGCCCCCGTGTTGCTGGACACCTTGCGTCGCAAGCGTGCACAACACGGCTCTCGATTGCGCGGCATCTGGCATTGCTTCTCGGAAGGGCCGGCTGAAGCCGCCGAGGCGGTCGACTTGGGACTCTACGTTTCGTTCTCGGGAATCGTTACCTACAAGAACGCAAGCAACATCGTGTCGGCCGCCAAGCAACTCCCGCTCGAGCGAATGCTGGTTGAAACCGACAGTCCGTTCCTGTCCCCCATACCTCACCGCGGAAAACGGAACGAACCGGCGTTCGTGGTCCAGACGGTGCGATTTCTGGCGCAACAGCTCGGCCTGGAGCCGGAACAACTAGCTGCAGTCACCACGAGCAACGCGCAACACGCCTACGAACTGACGAGCGACAACCAATAGCGCGACGCTAGCAGTCAGTCCCGCCGACCGATCAACAGAGAGTTCCCGAAAGGCGTGCCGGCACTCATCGGAACCGACTGCACCGAAACACCATGCGCAGCCAGCAATTCGCTCCACTGCTCGAGCGTTCGATAGTGAAAGCGCTGCCGCCACGCGCCGCGAAACAGGGCACGCACACGTTCGGTTCCTCGAGTGACCCAGAAGCGCCAACCGGCGGCTGCGTCAGCCTCCCGAATCAGCAGCACACCGCCAGGCAAGAGTGCTCGAGTGGCTCGTTGTACGAGCCGGTCCTGGAGTTCCCGAGGCAAGTAATGCAGCACATCGGTCAGCAGTATCGCGTGGGCTGCTGGTAGCTCGCTCTCGCCCAAGTCCTGTTGCAGGATCACCGCGCGGCGATCGAGCGCGCGACGCGCCACCTTCACCGCCCGAGTCGAGCGTTCGATTCCAATCAGCGTCACGTCACGCGGCGGCATCGGCCAATCCGCCGGCCAAATTCCATCGGCATGCAACGACGGCGCGGTGGCGAACAACGCCAGCGCAATCCCTCGACCGCACCCAAGATCGACGATCGTGCTGCCGTCGGCCACGCATCCGATGCGCAAGAGTCCCATGTACAACGGGTCCAGCCGCAGCTTGGCTCGCACGAACTCCCATTGTGAAATCCCCGCGGGCACATACCGCTTCGCTGTTCGCTCTACCAAACCACCAACCTCATGCGCCACGTGAGTCCGTTTTAGCCACGCGTAGACCAGCAACCCAAACGCAAATCCCAGACCTACCGCCGTGACGATGCTCCCCAAAGCCAAGTCCAGACCAAACGCCAGCGCCCCTTCCTGCCGCAAACCTGCGAGCGTGAGTGGCACCGTTTCCCCGAACCGCAGCCAATGACCTACTTGTAGTTGACCGAAGGTCAGGAACAGCGCCGATACCGGGTTATTGATGTACGCAGCGAAGTAGGTCAGCAGCGTGTTGAGCCGGAATACGCGCGCCGCCAAGACACAAAGTGGAAAGTGAAGTCCATACACCGGCAAGCATCCGATGAACACACCTGCACCGACAGCCAGCGCCTGCTTACCCGGAGACGCGTGCTCTACCCGCAGCTTGTAGAGCATTTCGGGCAGCGCATCACGAAAGCGGCGCTTGCCGCCGGGAGCAGCCTCGGTCATCGCCGCCCTGTCGTTCGGCATCGCATGCGGTTCATTGCTGCCCTGCCAGCAATGTCACCGATCGTAGGGACCGTTCGCGCATTCGCGCCAACAGCGACGGCAAGACCGTCAACACGGCGGCGTCAGCGTGACGTCGAAAGCCACCATCGTGGAGTACCAAGATTGCGCCCGGTGAAACCGATGGAAGCAATCGCGCCAGTACCTTCTCATGCCGCCATTCGACCGTGTCGTAACCACGACGGGTCCAACTGACCAACTGCAATTCGCACCGCTCCAGCTCGCGTTGCAAGAGCGGGCTGCGAATCCCAGCAGGTGCGCGAAAGAACCGCGGCGCGCGCCCGCACAACTGCTGCAGCACACTCTGTACCGGCTCGATCTCGCGACGAAGCGCCGCCGGACTGCGGAAATAGAACGAGACCGGGTGCGTGTGCGAGTGGTTTTCCACCGCATGACCGCGCACCGTCATCTCGCGCACCAGTTCGGGGTGCTTTTCAGCACGCTGTCCGATCACGAAGAACGTCCCCTTGGCATTCGCGCTGTCGAGCAGGTCCAGTACGCGCGGTGTGATTTGCGGGTCGGGCCCATCATCGAACGTCAACGCCAACTCACCACGTTGTTCCGCGGCCGCTGAAAGCGAGCGAATGTTCGGGCCCATCCAGGTGCAGCGCGGCACCAGGCCTGCGGCAACCACAGCGGCATGACTGCCGACACAAACCCCCAAGGCCCACGGCCAAACTCGCGGTGACACGATCACGGCGCCACCCGCCGCGCCGTGCGCTGCCAGAGCGACGCGCCACAACGGCCGGGCGGTGAATGGCGCCTGGCGTCTCACGCGGAAAGTGCCGCGCGATCGAGTTTGCCGCGTGCCGTACGCGGCAGCTCTGCGACCAGCAGCACACTGCGCGGCACCTTGTGATCGGCGAGTCGTGTGCGGCACCAACTGACCACCGCTTCGTAGCTCAACTCCGGCTGTGTCGTGGCCACGACCGCACGAACGACAGCAGCCTCGTTGAGTCCGGTAACGCTCAGCACGGCAACATCATCGACGCCGGGCATTTCCGCGATCACCGCTTCGACCTCGCGCGGGCTGAACTTCTTGCCTTTGACGTTGATCACATCGTCGGCACGCCCGCGCAGCACCAACGAGCCCCGATCCCAAACTGCAAGATCCCCGCTGATGAATCGACCAGGCTGCAAACGATCGCTCGTCTCGCCAAGGTAGCCGCTTGCCACAGCAGGCGACTGAACCGAGACCAGTCCATCCTCGTTGAGTTGTACCCGCACGCCTTCGACCGGTGTGCCGACGCTGCCATGCTCGGCAGCATCGCCGCGACGGTCGTAAGCAATACCTCCACACTCGCTGGCACCGTAGAAGACATGCACGGACAAGCCGAAGGCGGCCCGAAAGTGCGCGGCGACGGCGGCCGGCAACACCGCGCCAGCGGCGACCACCAATCGCAACGAATCGGGCCACGCCGGCGGCGATCCCATCTTCACCAACGCTGCCAACCATGCAGGCACCGTCGGGAAGAACGTCGCACCACACACCTGTGCGGCCTGCAGCGGCGCGAATGGCCCGGGCTCGTCGGCCACGATCAGGGTTGTGCCACGCATCAAGGCGGGCAGCAGCAACGACGAGAAGCCGTACGAGTGTGTGAGCGGAATTGCGACCAACAACTTGTCGCTCGACCTCAATTCCATGCTGCGCCACAACTGATCTTCATCGGCGGCGAGCGCCGTTGCCGAGGTGACGACACCGCGCGGCGCACCGCTCGACCCCGAGGTCAGCTTCACCGCACCCACTTCGTCACCCGGCTCGCATGCCGTTGCAGAGCTTGCCACGGACTCGAATTGAAAACCGCCTGCCTGCTCACCCCACACATCGCTCGCCCGAACAGTTCCAACAGCGCTCAGAGTGGCAAGCGCGCGCCGCTTGTCGTCGAGCGGCGCTGCGTGATCGAGCAACAACGGCGCACAGCCGCAACGCCGCACCGCAAGGTACGCTGCCAACAGCGTTGGCCCGTTGGGCGCGTCCAGCCCAATCAACCGACCCCGGCCGGAGGCCGAGGCGGCGAGCACGTCGGCCGCACGATGCGCCATTGCGTCGAGTTCTCGCGCATCGACGCGCCGTGTCGGTGATCGCACGATCTCGCACGCTGGTTGCGTGTGGAGCACTCGTTCAAATGCGGAAAGAACGGGATCGATCGGCATCGGCGGACAGTTGCCGGCGAGTATACGCAAACCGCAGGAAACACGGACTGGACGCTGCACATCCTGCCGGTTGGCATTGGAGGCCGCCTTCGGTCGCTGGGCTCGCGAGCCGTGACAACCTACCCACCAAGCCGACGAGGCGTGGCGCGCAGGTTTGCTGAGACCGCTGTCGAGCTGTGCCCTCGAACCAGGCAGACAATGCGACCACACGTCGGTCGGGGGGGGACTTCGACCAAATCGCTCGGCAAATCCCAGCAAAATGAGGAGCTGTTTCGAGCCCGCTGCTATACTCCCCGCCAACAAGAAACAGCCGTAACGCCCGATCCAAGCACCATTTTCACGGGTACGCAGACCGTCCCCGCCTTCTCATCGCGAGGCTTCGGATTTCATGAGTCAGGCCCTTCCACTCCGCATTAAGCAACTCCTCATCGACGCACTGCATTTGGAAGGAATGTCGGTTGAATCGATCGAAGACGACGCTCCGTTGTTCGGGGC
>CAZAHQ010000120.1:0-9456 GCA_964484415.1 uncultured Acidobacteriota bacterium
CGGCGTGCAGGAGGAAACCACGGTACTCGGCGTGCCATGCCTGACGATGCGCGAGAACACCGAGCGCCCGGTGACCGTGACCGAGGGGACCAACACGTTGGTGGGTCGCGACCCGGCCCGGATCCGCGTCGAGATCGATGCGGTACTGAACGGGCGAGCAAAGGTCGGCCAGGTGCCTGAAGGGTGGGATGGAAATGCTGCGGCACGAATCGCCGAGCACCTATCGCGTTGGGATCGCGTGTTACGCTGACGCGCGATGGAAGAGAAGACTCACACTCTGGTTCGACCGCGGATCGAGGCCGCCATTCGCACCTGCCCCAACTGCGGTCGTGAACTGGCGGAACGCACTTGCAAGTTGCTCTGTCCGGATCCGCAGTGCGGCTACTACGTGTCGTGCGCCGACTACTACTGAG
This sequence comes from uncultured Acidobacteriota bacterium, assembly GCA_964484415.1. Taxonomy (GTDB): domain Bacteria; phylum Acidobacteriota; class Polarisedimenticolia; order J045; family J045; genus JANNUT01. The sequence continues at coordinate 414 of CAZAHQ010000120.1, forward strand.
GCGAGATACAAACGCGGGACGAGCGCGCTCGGGCCCTGCCCGTCCCGCGATTTTCGACTACAACGACGAAACGCGTTGATAGCTGGCCTGCACCGACAACGCTGTCAGTGAAAACGAGACCGTCGTCGTTGGGCTGTGGTTGCCGTTTGATTGATCACCGTCTTCGCGACCGGCGGCGTGGTTCTCCGCCGGCTCACTCACGGGCGTCGGATTCGGTGCCGTGGCCGGCTGTAGACGATCGCTGAAACCTTGAAATAGATCCTGCAGTTTTGCGACCACCTGCTCGAGGTCGTCCCCTTGCAGCGCCTGCTGCAATCCGCCGATCAATCCTTCCACCGCGGCTTGGACAGTGGTCAGAAGCGAGGGGGTTGCCGCGGTGTTGCCGGCGCCTCGCTGGAGGCTGCTGTTGCTGGTGCGGTTCTCGTTCTCGTCGCGGTCATCGTCATCGCGACGTCGAGGCCTGAGATCGCGAGAGAATTGCTTCAGAAGTTGCCTCACCGACTGCTTGGTGTCGTCGTTCAATTCCGAGACGGCGTCCTTCACGGCACCCTTCACTTCGGCGCGGAACAACCGCAGCTCTTTCTTGACGACATTGACTTGGGCGTTGCCGTCGGTTTCTTTGCTGATCGAGATCTGCAGCAACTGGACGTTCAAGCTGAAAGCACTGACCGAGGTACCGGCGGGAACGGGTGTGGTCGATCCACCGGATGGAGTCGTGGGCGACACCACCGGCTGCGGCAACGGCGTCACCTTCTGTGGCGCAAGCGGAGATGATTGCGGTGGATTGAAGATCGCGGGCATCGAGGTCGGTAGACCGGACAGGTTCATTGAACACCTCTCGTCTGGGCCTGGGCAGACCCCGGTTGTGGTGAGAGGTGTATCGGCCATGCATTGGATGGACTGAAGAAAAAACTCTGGCCTAAACGGTCCAGGGCTCGGGTGTCAGGCGAGTTCCGGCCAATCCTTTCGAGGCCGCCAGCGCCGCCGCGACGAAGCGATGCGCCGCAGCCGCCGCCTCGCCCGGCGGCAACCCTTGAGCGATGTAACCGGCCGCACTGGCAGCCAAGGCGCACCCGGTTCCATGTGTCGCGCCGACTTCAGCGCGCGGAACCTCGAGCGTTGTTTCGCCGGCCGGCCCAGCGATCGCCATCGGCACGGTCGCGCCCGGCGCGTGCCCTCCGGAAACAGCGACCGTGCGCGTCGGCGTCGACAGCGCGCGCGCCATCGCCATCAGGCCTTCGAGCGATCGATCCCAAACGATCCCGGACAGTTGCTCGGCCTCGTCGAGATTCGGCAGCAACAGGGCCGCCGCCTCGATCAACGGGGCGATCACCACCCGCGGGTTGCCTCGATGCAGTACGTCACCGGTGCCGGCGGCGAGGATCGGATCGACCACCAACGGCACACGCGCATCACGCGCGATGGTGGCCAACGTTCTCGCCAGCGCGAGGTTGGGCACCAGTCCGGTCTTCATGACCGCAAGTGAAACGCGCACAGCCGACAGCGCCGCCGCCGCCATATCGATCAACAGATCTCGATCGACAGCTTGGATCTGCCGCACACCTTTGTCGTCTTGCACCGTGAGCGCGGTGACCAACGGCGCGACGCGCACGCCGAGCCGCGAGAGAAAAGCGATGTCGACGGCAAGCCCGGCCCCGCCGGTTGGATCGACGCCACCGGCCACCAACGCAGCGTGCGGCGGTTTCATCGGCGCACCGCGCGATGGGCTTCATCGAGTTCCGCGATCAGTGCACGCGTTGCAGCCGCGATGTTCGCGGCCTTCAGTATCCCAGCGCTGACCGCCACACCGTCGGCTCCTGCCGCAATCAAACGGGCCGCATCGCCGGGCACGATGCCCCCCACGGCGATGATCGGCAGCAGCCGATCCCCGCGAGCGCGCGCCAACTTTTCGAAGACCATCAACGGTTGCGGATCTCCTGCATCGTGCTTCGTTCGCGTCGGGTAGGCTGGGCCGACGCCGCAGTAGTCGGCTTGTGCCTCGAAAGCACGCTCCAACAACTCCTCGCGATCGACCGAGACACCGATTAGGAACGGCGCTGGTGCCAATCGTCGTGCCGCTTGCCACGGCAGATCGTCCTCGCCCAGGTGAACGCCGTCCGCACCTGCGGCCAGCGCGACGTCGAGTCGATCGTTGACGATCAATCGAGCCTGATGGGCAAGGCAAAGGGACTTTAGCGCACGTACCTCTGTAACCGCTTCCATCGCAGAGCTTCGCTTGTCGCGCCACTGAACCAATCGCACACCCGCAGAAAGCGCGCTCGCCACGTCGGCAGCGAGCGCGGCGAAGCCATCGGGATGGGGGCTGGTGATCAATTGCAACGAAGGCACAGGGGTCACGCTTAGAATCGCTCCATGAAATCGGTATCCAGGCCTCGCATTATCGCCAACCTGGCGATGACTGCCGACGGGAAGATCGACAGCGTTCGCCGCGAGGGCCCCAAGTTCTCGAGTCGCATCGATCGCGATCGGATGGATGCGCTGCGAGCCGAGGCCGACGTGCTGATCGTGGGGGCCGCCACGATTCGTACCGAAGACCCGCCGTTGCGCGTCAAGGACCCGGCCCGCCGGGCGGCTCGCCTCGCGGCAGGTCGACACGAGGAGTTGATCGTGGTGGTGCTCAGCAACGGAGGACGGGTTCCGGCGGCGGCGCGGTTTCTGCGAGAACCAGCCGCGTCTCGATGGTTGGTGGTCCCAGGGGATCTGCCCGACGCGGCACTGACGGCGCTGTCCGAAACTCTGGTTGCCGGAACGCTGAGCTTGTTTCGAGCCGGTTTTGGGGCTGTCGATCTGGCTGCCTTGGTTGCGCACCTGTCCGGACTCGGCGCTCGGACCCTGTTGGTGGAAGGGGGCGGTGAAACGGTGGCACGCTTCCTGGCCGACGGGCTCTTGGACGAATTGAACCTCACGATTTGCCCCACGATCTTGGGAGGGCGAGGCGCACCAACCCCGGTCGAGGGGCCTGGGTTCTCGATGGTCGAGCGCCGGATGTTGACGCTCTCCGCGGTCGATCGGGTCGGGGACGAGTTGTTCTTGAAATATATCGTCGCGCACTAAACCTAAGCCGGTTGCCGGTCCCGACCGAGATCGGCAAGATACGCGCCTCACAACGACACCTCGAGCCGCGGCCGCTGTGCCGCAGGCTGATGGAGATTCGCCAGATGACCTACGTCATCGCACAACCGTGCATCGGAACCAAAGACACTGCCTGCGTTTCGGTCTGCCCCGTCGAGTGCATCCATCCGACCAAGGAAGAGCCGAACTTCGCCACCGAAGAGATGCTGTACATCGATCCTGAAACCTGTATCGATTGCGGCGCCTGCGAGCCAGAGTGCCCGGTCGAAGCGATCTTCGAAGAGGACTACGTCCCCGAGAAGTGGAAGTCGTTCACCGCGATCAACGCCGACTGGTACAAGAATAAAAAGTGACCGACCGCGCGCTCGCCCCGTACGCACAACGTGACGAGGAGAGCCGCGGCCGCCGCTACCCAGAGGCGGAGCACCTTTACCGCAACGCGTATGCGCGCGATCGCGATCGGATCATCCACTCTCGTGCATTTCGACGCCTGGAATACTAGACCCAGGTATTCGTCAACCACGAAGGCGACCACTACCGCACGCGTCTGACGCATTCGATCGAGGTTTCGCAGATCGCTCGCACCGTAGCGCGCCGCTTGGGCCTCAACGACGACCTGGCCGAGTCGCTGGCGCTGTCGCATGACATTGGACACACCCCGTTCGGACATCTCGGCGAGGAGGTTCTCGATCCGCTGCTGGCGTCGATCGGCGGGTTTTCGCACAACCGTCAGGCACTGCGGATCGTCGAACAACTCGAGCAGCGTTATCCCGACTTTCCAGGACTGAATCTGACATGGGAAACGCGGGAAGGAATCGTCAAGCACAGCGGTCCGCCGGAGCTGGCGAAGATTCCCGAGAGCTGCGACTACGACCCGACGACGCCCCCGCCGATCGAAGCACAGATGATCGATCTGGTCGACGAGATCGCTTACAACCATCACGACATCGAAGACGGCCTGGAATCGCGATTGCTGGATTTGGAATCGCTGGTCGAGGCTGTGCCGCTGTTCGGTGAGCCGTACGCTTCGGCCGCAGAGCGTTGGCCGGAACATGGCAGTTGGATGTGGGCCAAGATCGCGCTGCGGGGGGTGATCGACCGCTTGGTCAGCGATCTGTGCAGCAACATCGCGCACGAGTTGCGCCATCGCGGCATCGACAGTTTGGCCGAGGTGCGTGCGCAACCCGAGTGGATCGTTGCGTTGCCGCCGGCCACCGCGGCAGCCAATCGCACGTTGAAGACATTTCTGCGCCAGTCGCTCTACCGGCACCCGCGAATCCAAGAGACCAAGGAGTTCTTCTCGCACGTACTGCACGAGTTGTTTGCAGCCTATACCGCGACGCCGCGCGAGCTGCCGGCACGTTATCAGGCCCGGATCGAACACGATGGTGCGCTGCGCGCTGCGTGCGACTACATCGCCGGCATGACCGACCGTTTCGCGATGCAAGAGCATCGTCGCCTCTGTGGCGGGCCGGGCCCTCGCGGGATTCCGTTCGCGACCAAGTAGCGGTGCGCGTCGATCGGTCGGTCAAGGGCGCGATCCGTCGAACGGCCGCTACTGGACCGTCACCACGATCTTTCCGCTCACGTGGCGTTCCTCGAGTTGTCGATGAGCCTCGGCGAGTTCATCGAACGCGAACACACGATCGACCGTCGGCACCAAGCGGCCTGCGGCAAACAGTGCGGCGATCTGGTGCAGATCGGCCTTTCGCCCCATCGTCGAACCGAGGATCTCGAGATTCTTGAAAAACACCACACGAAAATCGGTTTTCAGTTCGAAGCCGGAAGTCGCTCCGCAAAAGACATAGCGTCCGCCCTTGCGCAACAGTCTTAGCGACGGTGCGAAGGTATCGGCTCCGACGTGATCGAACACCACGTCGAAACCCTGTGGTGCGAACCCTCGCGCCGCCTGGAACCATCCAGGATCGCGCGAGGGGAGTACGGCGTCGGCGCCCAGTCGTGTCGCCAGATCCCGCTTCGTTTCAGAACTGGCGGTGGCGGCGACGAGCGCGCCGAGCTGTCTGGCAATCTGAATCGCAGCAGCGCTGACGCCCGATGCCCCGGCGTGAATCAAAACCGTTTGGCCGGGCTGCAAGCGCGCTTTGTGAATCAGCATGTTCCATGCGGTCAGGAACGTGAGCCCGAACGACGCGGCCTGCACCGCATCGAGGTTTTCGGGCGCAGCCATCAGATTCGACGCAGGAATGACGATCGCCTCCGCTGTGGTGCCGTCCACGCTCTCGCCCAAGATCTTGTAGTCGGGACATTCGTTGTCGCGCCCCTGAAGGCAGGCCAGGCAGCGGCCGCACCCGAGACCCGGCAGCACGCAGACGCGTTGGCGGAGCTGTAGACCCAGGACCCCCTCACCAAGCCCATCGACCGTTCCGGCTCCATCCGAGCCCACCACCAGAGGCAGCGGAAACTTGGCCCCCGGGACTCCACGGCGGACCCACAGGTCGAGGTGGTTGAGGGCTACCGCCTCCATCCGGATTCGCACCTGACCCGGCCCAGGTTCGGGCAGGGGCGCCGCCTCGAACTGCAGCCGCTCGGGGCCGCCATGCTCGTAGAGCCGGACTCGGCGGATGCTGGACGTGCTCATGCCCGGATTATATGGACCGATGCGGGGCGATCCGGCGGTGATGACTGGTATTCGGACCCGCCTCACCTATATTCCGCCAGGGAAGAAGTAGCTCTCCGGAGGCTCCAAGTGCGACCGACCCGCGCTGCATTGCGCTTCGCTCTGGCCGTTGTGATCGGGCTTGCCCTGCTTCATTCGCCCGACAGCGCGGCCAAGAAGGAACTCGACCCACCGGTGACGGCGGCACCCGCCGGTGCGCCCGGCAATTTGGCGATCATCGATCTGAAGACCTACGACATTGCGATGACCGGTGCCGAGCGCCGAATCCTGGTTCGCACGCTGATCGAGAACCAGACGCCGGTGAACTTCGAATCGAGTTGGACGCTCGATGTGCGCAAGGCAGGCAAGGGTAAGCAGCAGCAATCGCTGGGCACATGCGAGGGTGCAAACCTCCCGCAGGGCCGTGTCGCGGTGTGTGAAGTCTGGGTTGCCGGCGAAACGCTGAAAGAAGACGACATGGTGGAATCGTCGCTGCGTCGCGCCGGCGCGTTGGCTGCCTGGGATCGCGATAGTTCGGACGATCTGCGCAGTGTGGTGTTGCGCACCACGCCCGAGCGCGGCAACGTGCTGCGCATTGCAGACTGGAAGTTGTTCCCGACGATTCTCACCGGCGCCAATGAAGTGCAGTTCGAGTTCACGGTGGAAGGTTCGCACCTGGTGTGGGTGATCACGCCGGACTCACCGGGGCCGAGACTGTTGGCCGGACACCCAGCCGACGGTGTGTTGACCGGAAAAGGGAAGGAACGGGTCAAGACTTCCGGCCCGGTGACGTTGATCGCACGCAATTCATTGGGTGCGTATGTGTATCAAGCGATTCCGGTCGTACACCCGTACGCCGCAATCAAGAAGACCTGGCTGGAGGCGCCGAAGTCCGACACGACGGAGGCCGCCGCCAAGGCGGAAATTCTCGATGCGGGCGTGTACGACGTGCCTGAGGATCAGGTCGTGCTCGACGAGATCAATGCGTATCTCTCGGCGAAGGACTGGGCGGCTGAGATCAAGCGCCTGCGCCTTCAGGTCGAAGGTGAGCCCGATCCAGTTCCGGCCAGTGTGTTGAACCCGAAGACCAAGGAGCGCAAGTAACACGCGCGCGGCGTGGCACTGCGCTATCGTTGCCACATGCCCGGTTCAGTTCGCGTCTTCGAGGTCGGCCCGCGTGACGGGTTGCAGAACGAATCACGCCTGCTCCCCTTGCCGCAGAAACTGGAGTTTGTTGCGCGGCTCGTCGATGCCGGTCTGAAGGACATCGAAGTCGGCGCCTTCGTGCATCCCAGGTGGGTACCCCAGATGTCCGAGAGCGATGCGCTGGTGCCGCAGCTCCCGCGCCACGACGGGGTTCGCTATTGGGCCCTGATCCCGAATCGACGTGGCCTGGAGCGTGCGATCGCGGCTGGGGTTACACACGGCTGCTTGCTGATGTCGGCGACCGAATCGCACAGTCGACGAAACCTCAATCGCTCGATTGCCGATGGGCTGGCAGAAAATGAAGCGCTGGCGCGCGAGGCGTTGACGCTCGGCCTGACGCTGCGCGGCTATATCTCGGTCGTTTTCGGCTGCCCGTTCGAGGGGAGTGTGTCGCTCGACGTCACGCAACGAATCGCCGACCACTACGTCTCGATCGGGGTGAGCGAGATATCGTTGGGCGATACCACGGGGATGGGTCATCCCGACCAAGTTCGCGCCGCCGCGCAACGCTTTATCGGCGCGTTTGGTGCCGAGCGAATCGCCTTCCACTTTCACGACACGCGTGGCACCGGGTTGGCCAATGCGTACGCTGTGCTCGACCAGGGTGCGCGGACGCTCGATACATCGGCGGGCGGCATCGGGGGGTGCCCCTACGCTCCGGGGGCGTCGGGGAATCTCGCAACGGAGGACCTGCTGCATCTGCTCGGCCGGATGAACATCGAGACCGGAGTCGACGTCGCAAAAATCGTCGAGACCTCGCGGTGGCTGCGCGACGGCGCGGGGCTGACGATCACCGCCAAGTATTTTCAGTTCGCGACCTCCGGGACCTCGGAATCGCTGCGCTAGCGGTACGAAATCGTCAGCATCGTCTCGAAGCGGGACGGCGTGGCGCACGTCGTCAAACGTAACCCACAGTCCGTAGGTGGCTTGTGTCGAAGCACTGCGTCGGCATGGTGATTGCTCTTCACGACCACGACGGATCGCGGTCACTTCGATAGGGGATCACCGATGTACGGACGACGCGTCGATCGGCGCACGCATCGGTGGCTGAAGTGGCTGCCGTGGGTGTTGTTGGGAGTGGTGGGTGGCGTCCTGATGGGGCGTGCGTGAGCGGCACGAACCCAGGGCGTCGGTCAGGATCGCAGTACGGGGTACGGGGGCAGCCCGAGGGTTGCCCCTATTTTTTGAAGAGTGAGTCGAAGATGTTCTTGGCATTCTTGGCCGCTTGGCCTTCGACACGCCGGCCCGTCGAATCCAAGACCAGTCGCGGTTCAAAAGTGACGCAATCGTTGGCGGCCCACTTGTCGACGATCGCGACCGGTACCGGCTTTCGACATTGGAATCGTGCATCGGGCATGAAGTGCAAACAGTGCCGGCAGGAATGCAGGGCCGTGTCGCACTTGTCGCAGGTTGACAGCGGCCCGATGATCGCCGCTTCCTTCTGTTGTTGGTGACCGCACTTCTGGCAGCGGATGACTTCTGCCGCCGAGCGTTCCATCCCGCGCTTGAGTCGCTTGACCTGTTCGTCGTTACCAAGATCGGGGCGATCCGGCGGGGGCGATTTGGGACGATCGCGATCTTTGTCTTTTCGTTTGTCTTTGTCGTAGCTCATCAGACACCGGCGGGCGGATTATGCGTCGACCGCCGTGCGGCGCGCCACAGAACAAACAACAGAATCGCCGCAGCCAGGATCTCGGCCGCGATCAAAAGTGGACGAGACCAACGATCATCAGTGCTGGCGGGCGTCCGCGCTTCGATCTGGATCGAAGCGCGCGTGGCCTCACGGGTGAGCGTCTGGCGGAACGGTTCGAGTTCGGCAAAGGGGAGTGGGTCGGGGGTGAAGCCATCAACCAAGTCGATGTCGCCGGCTGGTTTCACGAACAGCCACGCATCCTCCTCACGCCACAGGCGCAGGGTGGCATGGCTCACCGCGCTCTCGTGAAGACCGCTGATCGTCAATCGTCGTTGATCGGCGCGAGGGCGGAACTCGACGAGTTGGTTGGTGGGCGCGTCACCCTCTGGATCACGTCGTGTGAAGTGTTGGGTCCAACGCATCGCGCGCTCGCCGCCCAGCGAGAATGAAATGTCGAGCCCGGCGGGACCTGGGTCGATTCCGCTCAACTCCAG